>JBEKSK010000077.1:0-9790 GCA_049517155.1 Solirubrobacteraceae bacterium | reverse complement strand
CAAGAGCGCTGATTCGTTCCTGTGGCCTGACGACCTGGGAGTTTCACCATGTCGTTGACTCACAACCAGCCTTCGCGCCGTTCCACCGCGTTCACGCCGAGTCCATGCAGATCGATCTCGACGACGGCTTTGAACCGTACCTCCAATGGGTTCAGCGCAATCACGGTCACTCGATCACGCACCTGCGGCGCAAGACCCGCAAGCTCGAACGCGAGCACGGAACGATTCGCTTCACAGCGCACACCGACGATCCCGCGGTGTTAGCGACGATGCTGCGCTGGAAATCGGCCCAGTACACCAAGACCGGTGCCGTTGACATCCTCAAACAGCACTGGATCCGCGACGTGCTGGGTCTGGTCCATCGGACCCAGAGCGACGGATTCGCAGGCCTGTTGTCGATCATCTCGGCCGACGAGCAACCGGTGGCGGTGCACCTCGGATTACGGTCAGGGCCCGTCTGCCACTCGTGGTTCCCGGCCTACGATCCACGGTTCGCGGCGTACTCTCCCGGCCTGATCCTGCTGCTGAGGCTCGCGGAGAGCGCGCCGCAGGCAGGGATCACCACGATAGACCTCGGGAGCGGAGGCTACGAGTTCAAACGCACGCTGACGAATCGCCGCGTCATGACGGCGGCCGGAGCCGTCGAACTCCCGTCGCTCGCGGCCGCTGCCGCGCGGAGCAGGCGGCTGGCAAAGTCGCTGGTCCGGCGCACGACGATCGCTCCGAGAGTTCGCCGTGTTGCGCGAAGCCTCGGCGGCGGCAGTGGCGAGGCGCGCTGATGAGCGGGCGTTACGAAACGCCCCGCCGGGTACGGCGGCGTCTGAACGCCCTCTGGCGAGGGACGCTAGCCGGCTCGCCGATCGCGGTCCGGACGTGAACGGCGCGCAACCGCGGCTCGCAGCCGGGCGGCAACGCTCCGGCGGATGAAGCCAGCCAGCCATGCGACGCCGGGCGCGGGGTCACGCGCATCCAGGATGCCGAATTCGCGGGTGCCCGCGTATGAGCGCGCGAACCGTAAGGCGACGGCCCACCTCTTGCCGCGCGGAGCAGCATGCAGGGCAGCCAACGCGGCGCGCACGTCCTGCTGGGGGTAGACCAGGCGAGCGCGGCGGCGAATGGGCGGCTGCGGGGCGAGCCGTTCCCCACGCAACGTGGCCACGAGGCGTGCCGACGCGTCGAGTCCAGAGCAGTCGGCAAGCCCCCACTGCGTCGGGATCCGTACGTTGACTTCCACGAAGTAGTAAATGCCGGTCTCGGCGTGGCGCTTGGTTTCCACGCCGGCGACGCCAACGAACCCGGCCTCGTCGAGCACCGCCCGAGCAAGTGCTGTCGATTGCGGCAGCTCCGCTATCTCGCACAGCGACGCGACACCGAAGCCGACCGGGTACTGGCGAATCTTCTGGCATCCGAACGCGACGGGATAGGAACCGTCGGCCGCCCGCACGACGATCGCCTCCTCGACGTTTCCATCGCCACCCGGCACGTACTCGCTGAGGATCAGCGGAAAGCCCGCGGTGAGTGCCCGCTCGGTCTCACGACGGGCCTCCTCGGCGTTCGCGACGAGCATCACCCGGTGATCTCCGAGTGAAGCGCGCCATTCGTGCGAAAGCACGGGCTTCAGCACGCATGGCCACGGTGCATCGGCGGACACGGCGTCGATGTCCTCGGGCGTGGAGACGGCGACCGTCCAGGGCACGGCGACACCGGCCGCCTGCGCAATCGCGTGCGATGTGGCCTTTCCCATCAGCTTCGTGTGAACGTCGTCCGCACGTTCGAAGCACACGATCCCCGACGGCAGCCGGTCGCGAGCGCCGAGTAGCCATGCGCAGGTCGCGTCACTCCCGGTCAGTAGAACGTAGCTGCCGCGGCTTGCGAGCTCGTCCAGCAGATCGATCCACGCTTCGCCGTCCCCGGCGAACGGCACGAAATGTCCCTCGACGCCGCGGGAATGGGTGGTGAACGAGTTGTCGCTGCCTGCGATCACCACGACGTGCTCGCCGCGCCGCCGAAGTGTCCTCGCAGCCGCCAGGCCACCATTCAGCGGGTCGAGCAGAATCACCCCGCTGGTGTGGCCGGCGCTCAAAACGCCCAGTTCAAGGGCGGCTGACGGCGACCCAGGAACGACCGCGCGACCGCAGGGGCGGCGTAGCAGCTACCGGTGACGAACCGCATCACCGGGCCAAACGTGCGCGCGGCCGGCGCACCCACGAAATAAAGGCCAGGGAGCGAAGACTCGAGACCCGGACCAAGCACCGGGTACCCGTCGATCAGTTGCACCTTCTCGAGCAGCCCCGGGGTGAGGAACGGGTACCGGCGGACATCCACCTCATAGCCGGTGGCGAGAAGCAGATGGTCGACCTCGCGTTCCGCGCCGCTTCGAAGCGCCAGGTGGATCTGGTCGCCGCGCGGCTCGGCTGCCACGATCGTCTCGCCGGCCGTCATCGCAACCGCATCGGTGCGCGTGTGCAGCCAGGCGGCTGCGGCGGGCCTGATGCAGCGGAAGGCGATCCGTGGTTGCCACGCCTGCGGCAGTCGCCACGCGGCTTGGGCGTCGAGCCACACGATACGGTCCTCGCGGAAGATCAGCTCGACGTCGGCGCCGGCCTCCCGCAGCAGTGCCGCCGTCTCAACCGCGCTCTGTCCTCCGCCGAGCACGACGACGCGGCGTCCCGCGAAATGGCCCAGGTCACCGTACTGCGAGCTGTGGGAAACCAGCGTCGGTGGGAGCGCTCTGAGCTCCGGTGGGATGTAGGGAAAAGGCGCGATCCCCCCGGCCACGACCACCCGCTGGACGCGTAGCTCCTCGCCCCCCTCGAGCGCGATCCTGAAAGACCCGCCGGCGTCTTCTATCGAACTGGCTTTGCGCGGATCAAGGTCCGGCGCGGCGCGCTGCTGGAACCACTCGCCGTACGCGATGAAATCTTCGAGCGGAAGCGGGCTCGGGGTCGGCCGCGACTCGGAGCTGCTCCAGCGTTCGAGCGAAAGTTCCCGCCGGGGTGACGAGATGCTGGTGGCGCGAAGCGGCGAGCGCAGCATCATCCCGGGCGGCATCTGGTCGCGCCAGAACTCCATCGTGCGGCCGCAGACGAAGGCCGAGACACGAGCGTCGCGCAGATGGGCGGCGACGGCGAGGCCCAGCGGGCCAGCACCCACTATCGCCACCTGGTGGTCTGGTGTTGCCGTCGCCGTCATCGAGTCCTACGCCGGAACGCGCTCCGTGGCGCTTGATCCCGCGCCTTGCGCCACGCCCACGCCGCAGCGGAACTCGCTTGGCTCGGCCGCCCACAGCACGCGCGTGCGTTCCGGGCCGGCGGCGGGAAGACCGAGTGCGGGTCGGACGTGCGTGCAGGCCATTGCTCGCGGAGCATATCCTCCCTTTCTCGTGGCCGACCCGCACGACCCGCAGCCGGACGCGGGTGACGCGCAACAGGCCCGCCGACAAGGGAGCCGCCGCCGAGGTTGACGCGCAGCGCGGCGGCGTCGCAGTCGTGCGTTTTGGAGACCATGGGACAACCACTGAAGCCACTCCTAGAGACCGCGGGCGGCATGCGCACCGTCGATCCGCTGGTCAGCGGAGCGTGGCTTGATCTCTGCGAGCGAGCGCCGGATAGCACGATCTTCCACCACCCGGCTTGGCTGCGGCTGATCCACGAGCACTACGGCTTCCCGCTTTCGGCGTGGTGCCTGATGAGTCCAGACGGCCGGCTCAGCGCGGGCATCCCGGTGTCGCTCCTGCGCAGCAGGATCACCGGTTCCCGCCTGATCGCGCTGCCATTCTCGGACTCGTGCGAGCCGCTTTTCGATCCTTCGGCGGGCGTCGAGACCGCGCGCGTCGCTCAAGGCGTCGCCGACGCCTGCGAGCAGCTCCAGCTCCCGCTCGAGGTGCGGGCGGCCCTCCCGGGCGCCGCCGAAGCCACGGTGGTCGAGCGCTACGTGCAGCATCGTCTGGCGCTCCAGCCCGATGTCGAACGGGTCGTTGAAGGATTCACGAAGACGCACGTGTTGCGCGGCGTGGCCAAAGCCCGGCGCGAGGGGGTCACGATCGAGCGCAACGTCGGCCGTGACGGCCTCGCTCGGTTCTTCCGCCTGCACACGGCAACGCGCCGCCGTCAGGGGGTGCCGACGCAACCCCGCCGGTTCATACTTGGTTTCAGTGAGCTGTTCGACGCCGGACTGGGGTTCGTCCTGCTCGCGCGCCATCAGGAGCGCGACATCGCCGCTGCCGTTTTCCTGGCGGCCGGCACGACGCTGACCTACAAGTTCGGCGCGTCAGATCCCCGCTTTCTGTCACTGCGGCCGAACAACCTGCTTTTCATGGAGGCGATCCGCTGGGGATGCGAGCATCAGCAGCGCCAACTCGACTTCGGCCGCTCCGACCGCGACAACACGGGCCTGCGCGCGTTCAAGAGCTCGTGGGGCGCCACCGAGTCGCCGCTTCAGTTCAGCTACTTCGGCGGCTATGACCCGGGACTTGGTCGCGGCTCCACGAGGCGTCTGATGGGGACCGTGATCAAGCACTCCCCGGCGGCCTTTGGACGCCTGGCCGGAAGCGCGCTGTATCAACATTTTGGGTAATTCGCACAGGACGACGCGGTCAGGGCGCGCGGGGGCGAACTCTCCCGACCCACAGAGAATCCTGCTCAGAAGCCCGGCCTCGTCCAGGGATGCTGTGCGAGTGCAGCCTGGACGGCGCGGATATACGAGCGCGCGGCCGCGTTACCCCACGGCTGCGGCGAGTACCAGGCACCAATGCTGTTCCAGTCCTCGCCCCTACGGTAGCCGGCGGAGCACCAGCTGCAGTCGCCGGCGAAGTAGTAACGCACGGTCGCGGCGTAGTAATCAAGGCTGAACGCGGTCGACTTCCAGCGCAGCGGTTCGGTGCCGGCGCCGATCGAGCCGTTTGGAACCCACTTGTCCTGCGCGATCCCGAGCGACTCATAGACAGTGTTCGAGCGCAGCCGCCGCGAGAAGGTCGGATACAGCGTGGCCCACTTCGCGCTGAGCGTCGTGGCGTCGCCGAGCTGGAACTGGTGCCAGTCGGACTCGACGACCATCTGCGCCCGAATCCAATTCGTCGGGATGCCCCATTTGTGCGAAACCCACTGAATCAGCTCGTCGGTCGTGGGATCTCGTATCCCGGGGCGACCGGTCACGTACTTGGTGAGCGGGTTGAAAACTCCCTGCGCCCGTGCCGCCTTCTGGGCCACATGAAACGCGGCGAGCTCGGCGTTGGTCGGCACATAGTCGTTCGCTGCGGCGTTTGCAGGCCGGTTCTCCGGCTGGCGAGCGACGCGTGCCGCGGCCTGCGCATCTGGCAGCGGCCGCGTGCCCGGCGGAGCCCAGGACGTCACATCGTGCTCATTGGCGCGCGGCACGATCACGCTGCCCGTCCTGACGCCGCCGACGATCACAGCGAGGCCGACAGTCAGCACGAGCGCCAGCGCCGCGACCCACCAATAACGGGGGAGAGTCCTGCGCGGGCGCCGCGGGCGCTCCTGCGGAGCGCTCCCACCCGCGGCAACCTTGGGAGGGGCGCGCTCAGCGGGCAACACGCCGCACAAGCGCTCGCCGCAGGCGCTCCCGGTGCTCGCGGGCGAGAAAGGCGCGCTGGTCAGGGTCGGCTCGCGGGTACGAGCGGATCGCCGCCGTCAGCCAGCCGACGAGATAGTTCAGCCCGCCCGCGATTCGCGGCGGGTCGCAGATCCGGCGTGCAGCGCCGAGAATCACCCACCCCGGGGTCGCCCCGTAGGCATACGCGGCAACGCCATTGCGACGGTGCCCCCGAGCCGCGCCGTCCTGCGTGGCGGTTGGTCTCAGGTGGATCGGATCCCCCGACGGCACCGAGAACGATTGCGTGCGCCAGCCGAGCATGCGCGCGCGCAGTTCGTCGGAGGTATCCCAACCGAGCCGCATCGGCAACGGGTAAACCTGCTCGAAACAAGCCCGCCTGTAGAACTTGGTGGATCCGCGCACGTGGTTGGCGGGACAGCGCTCGCGGACCACTCTTCCGTCTGCGGCGACGATGCTCTGGTGAACTCCGGCGATGCCGAGCGCCGGATCGGCCTCGAGCCGGCGCTCGAGTTCGGCGAAGGTGTCCGGGGAGAGACGCAGGTCGGCGTCGAGCTTGGCCACGACATCCCACGCGATGTCCACCTGCTCGACGGCCCAGCAGAACGCTTCGAGTTCGGCGGCTCTCGCAAGCCGATCACGAACAGCTGGACGGCGCGGGCGACGCAACACCGCAACGGTCGGGCGGCCGCGCGCGAACTCCTCGGCCAGGCGCACCGAGCCGTCCGACGAACCATCGTCGACGAGCAGCAGCGCATCCGGCTCGCGCACCTGGACGGCGAGCGACTGAAGGAAGGTGGGCAGGTATGCTTCCTCGTTCAGGAAGCACGCGATGACTGCCAGCCGCATCGTCGGTCAGCTTACTCAGCCGGCGGTAGCGGGTCACCGATGACCGAAGCCCTCGCCCCCCGCGTATGGATCAACGCCACACTCGTTGGCGGGCTGGCGGTCCTGCTTGGCGTGCTGGCCGGCAAACACCCGAGCTACGCGGTCGCGGTGGCCGCACTGGCTGTGGTGACGCTGCTCGCGTTCATGGCGCCGGTCACCCACCTGACCATCCTGATCGCGCTGACGACGCTTGTGCCCTACTCGGTCGCGGACGCCTACCACGTCGGCGGCGGCGGCAACGGCAGCGGCGGACTCCAGGCGTCTGATCTCTTTCTGCTGACTGGCCTGCTACGGGCCGCATTCGTGCTTCCGCGACTGCGGCTCTCACGCCGCCAGCTCGTGGCCGTCGTGCTCGTGGTTGTGGCCTGTTTGTTCACCCTTTATGAGGCCTGGGTGGGCCTGCGCGCCGGCAACGGGCTGTCGGAGGTGGGCGCCGAGTTCCGGGCGCTCGCCGGCGGGTTCGCGTTCGTACTGATCGTGATGACGGCGCTCGAAGACCGAGGCGCCCTGCCCCGGGTGATGCGAGCGCTCGTGCTGCTCGGTCTCGCACTCGGCCTCACCGGCATCGCACAGTGGACCCTGGGGACGAGCTTTGGCGGGGACTTCGGCGTCCGCTCAGGCGTCAGCCTCACGACCAACGGCGTGGGACAGCTCCAGGGTGGCCTGTTCGCGTTTCCGATCGCCGTGACGTTGGCCGTCGCCGCATTGACCTCCGGAGCGCTGCGCGGCTGGCGCCAGTGGACTGCCGTCTCGGCCGTCCTGGTGCTGAACGCGGTCTCGTTGCTGCTCACGTTCGAGCGGACATTCTGGGTCGCGGCCGTCGTCGCGGTCCTGCTCGTCGTCGTGCGCTCCGGGCGGGCGCGACGCGCGCGCGCACTGCTCTCCATCCTCGCCGGCACGATCGTCGGCGTATCGGTGCTCGCCGCCGTCTCCCCCACCACGCTGCAGACCGCCGAGCAGCGCCTGCTCAGCATCGGGCAGTACCAGACTGACAACTCGGTTCGCTACCGGACGGTCGAGTCGGGATTCGTGATCGCCAAAATCCGGGCAAAGCCACTGCTGGGCTGGGGGCTTGGCGACACGATCTACTGGGGGCAGCCGTGGGATCAGGTACCTCCGTCCGCTCAGTCCTACACCCACGTCGGCTACCTCTGGCTGTTCTGGCGGGAGGGTCTGCTCGGGGCCGCCGTGTTCCTGTTACTGCTGCTGCTGTCCGCCGTCTGGCCAGGCAAGGTGCGCGGCGGCCCTCTTGCCAGCGCGATCAAGGTTGGCGCTCAGGCGAGCGTCGTAGCGCTGCTGATCGTGAACTTCACCTTCCCGGCGTTCCACCAGGGCTCGCAGATCACCTACGTGATGGGCTTCCTCGTGGCGTACTGCGCGTTGCCGGCGATCCGCGGTCGAGCCCGGAGCGACCGCGACGCCCACGCGGCCGCGCTCCCGTCGCCGGCCTAGTTGCCCGGCGAGGCGGCTGAGCGCGGCAATCACGCAGCGCGGCGCCGCAGCGTTGCGGTGAGCACCGCCCGGCCCTCTGCAAGCAGTTCGCCGGCGCATGCGCGCAGCGCGACCGCGAGTACGAGCAGGCCGGCGGCCGCGCCGAGCAGACCTCCGGCCAGCAACCCGCTACCGGCACGCTCGACGCCGAGCGTGACCGCGGCGGTGACCGCGGCCTGCAGCGCGGCGCACAGAGCAACACTGCGGACCGCGCCGAGCACGGCGCGCAGCGACAGGCCGATGCCGCGGCCGCCGCGCCAGCCGTAGGCGATCGCCAACCCGCAGAAGGTGACGAGGTGCGCGAGTGCCGCGCCTCGGATCCCGTCGAGGTTGACGCCGATCACGATCGCGCCGATCGTCGCGACCGCCCAGGTGACGTCGATCCTCGCGCGAACTCTGACGCTCCTGACCCCGGCGCCGGCCAGCGCCTCGCCGAGAATGTTGAGCACGCCGTATCCGACGCCCACCACCACCAGGATCTGAAACGGCACGACCATGCCAGTCCAGCGAGCGCCGAATGCCGCCGGGATCAAGCCCGGAGCGACGGCGATCGCAGCCGGCAGCAGCGGCACGAGCATCAGGGCCATCATCCGCAAGGCCTTGAGTGTCTGGCGTCTAACCACCTCCTCGTCGCGGGCCGCGGCGATCGCCGGCAGTAGCACCTGTCCGACCGTCCACGACACCTGGGTCAGCGGCAGGTAGGCCAGCGAAAAGGCGAGCGCGTAGAGGCCGAGCTCGGTTGTCGTCGTGAAGGCTCCGACGGCGAGGTTGTCACAGGTCCAAGCCAAGAACGTCGCGCTCGCGATCAGCAGGAACGACGTCGCCCCGGCCCGCCGCGCGGCGGGCTCCCCGGCTGACCGCGCGCGTGGGAGAAGGCGCCGCGCGGCGAGAACGGTCAGCACCGTCAGCACGACCTGGTTGACGACGATGCGAATCACCAGCGCCCAGACGCCGGCGTGGAGAGCGGCGGCCACCACGGCCGCCACCGACGCGATCGCCGCGGCCGCAATCCAGATCTGGGCTATGGCCTTGAAGCGCAGGTGCTTCGACAGCAGCGCATTCGGCACGATCGAGACCGCCGCGAGCCCGACTGTCACCGCCATCACACGCAGCACTCCGGCGTCGGCGCCGCCCGTGAAGACGTCGGCGACCGGCCTGGCCAGGGCGATGAACAGCGCGGTCGCCGCGAGCCCTGCGACGCTTGTGAGGATCAGCGACCGCCGCACCGACGCCGGCGTAAGCTCGCGCGCGATGATCAACGAGCCGCCAGTTCCGGACTCGAGGATCAGCAACGTGCCCGACACGACGGCGGAGCCGACAGCCATCACACCGAAATCGCGCGGCGGAACGAGTACGGCGAGCACGAGCAGCGACGCATACCAGGATCCCTGGCCGAACACGACGCTGAGCACCTTCCACGAGACGCCGCGAGCGACGACGTCCATCGTGGGCGCCGGTACGGCGATTTCGCTGGCGGGTGGGTTCACAGGCGCAGGTCGTTGCTCTGGACGCTCAGGCGATTTGGTCGAAGGCAACACGCGCGGGGGATGGCCACGGTCCGGTCGCAACGCACTCGACGCTCGGTTAGCTTCGCCGAATCGGGTTGGCAGGCGACGATAGCGCCGGCGAGCCCTCCTACCAGGAACGACGAGCGCCACCGCCGCGACGGCCACGAGCAGCGCGCGCGCCCCGGTGGCCAACCGACGGGCGCTGAGTGCCGGCGCGCGGCCGTTGCGCACCTACGGCCCTCCGATGCCCGCCACGATCGCGCGGCCGGGCGGAGTCTCGCCGGGAACATCCCTGCTCACCGGACGATGGTAGCCGCTGGCGACCGAGTAGACCC
>JBEKSK010000076.1:0-9797 GCA_049517155.1 Solirubrobacteraceae bacterium | reverse complement strand
GCGGCGGCCGCCACCCCGTCTACAGCCTCAAGGCGGTCTGCGTGTTCCCGGGCAACCCGGCGCTCGGGCTCGACGCGCACCAGGGCACCGTCACGCTGTTCGACGGCGAAACGGGGCTGCCGAGCGCGATCCTCAACGGCTCGGCCGTGACTGCGATCCGCACCGCCGCCGTGACGGCGCTCGCAACCCGTCTGCTGGCCCGCGCCGACGCCACCACGCTCGCGATCCTCGGCTCCGGCGTGCAGGCCCAGGCCCACCTGCGCTCGCTGATGCTGGTGCGGGCGTTCACCAGGGTGGCGATCCATTCGCCCAACGCGGAGCACGCCGCCAGCCTCGTCGCGGTGGCCGCGGCGGAGTTCGGGGACGGTGTGCACTTCGAGGCGTGCGAGAGCGCGCGCGAGGCGCTCGAGGGCGCCGAGGTGGTCGTCACGGCCACCAACTCCCGCACGCCGGTGCTCGAGCGCGACTGGCTCGCCGACGGCGCCCACGTGAATGCGATCGGCGCGAGCATCCCGTCCGCCCGCGAGCTCGACGTCGCGACGGTCGCCGCGGCCGAGCTCTTCGTCGACAGTCGCGAATCCGCGGCCAACGAGGCCGGGGAATACCGCCTCGCGCTGGAGGAGGGGGCGATCGGCCCCGATCACATTCGCGCCGAGCTCGGGGAGGTGGCGATCGGGGCTCACCCGGGACGCAGCGGCCCGGACGCGATCACGGTCTTTCGCTCACTCGGGCTCGCCGTCGAGGACCTGGCAGCCGCCGAGCTCGCGGTCGCGAGCGCTCGCCGCGCCGGGGCCGGGACCGAGGTGGAGCTGTGATCGCGATCGACGAGATCCGGGCGGCCCGCGAGCGGATCGCCGGCGCCGCGGTGCGCACGCCGCTCGTGCGGCTTGAGGTTGACGGCGCGCCGGGCGAGATCTGGTGCAAGCTCGAGACCCTGCAGCCGGTCAACTCGTTCAAGATCCGCGGTGCCGCGAACTGCGTGCGGGCCGCCGACCCGGCGCTCGTGCGCGGCGGCCTCGTCACCGCCAGCGCCGGCAACGCGGCCCAGGGTGTCGCGTGGATGGCCCGCGAGCTGGGCGTTGCGGCGACGATCGCGGTGCCCGAACATGCCCCGGCAACCAAGCTCGATGCGATCGCCCGGCTGGGCGGTTCGGTGGTCAAGCTGCCCTACGCCGACTGGTGGCAGGCGATCGTCAGCAGCCGCGTCGAGGGGGTCGAGGGGTTCTTCGTACACCCGGTATCGGATCCGGCCGTGATGGCCGGGAACGGGACAATCGGCCTCGAGATCCTCGAAGACCTTCCCGACCTCGACGCCGTCGTCATCCCCTACGGCGGCGGCGGACTCACCGCGGGTGTCGCGAGCGCGGTGCGGGCACTCGCGCCGCACACGCGGATCTACACCGTCGAACCGGACACGGGGGCCGCGGCGGTGGCGGCGCGGGCGGCCGGTGAGCCGGTGGCGATCGATTACACGCCCTCGTGGGTCGACGGCTCGGGCAGCCGCGGCGTGCTGGCCGAGATGTGGCCCCGGGTCGCGCCGCTGATCGACGATGCGCTGGTGGTGACGCTCGCGGAGACCGCCGCCGCGGTGCGCCTGATCGCCGAGCGCCTGCGGGTGATCGCCGAGGGCGCCGGCGCGCTGGCGGTGGCTGCGGCGCTGGCCGGACACGCCGGCGGCGGGCGGATCGTCGCGATCGTCTCCGGCGGCAACATCGATTTTTCGACCTTCGCCGCCATCCTGCGCGGACAGGAGCCGGCATGAGCGCAGGCGCACGCACGTGAGCGAACAGATCGGCCCGGGCGACGACTTCAAAGCGCCGCAGCTCGCGGGCGCGGGCGCGAGCGACTACGAGCGCTACCTGCGCACCGATGAGCTGCTGTCACTGCAGAAGACGGCGGGAGAGTGGGCGCACCGCGACGAGCTGCTTTTCACCGCGGTCCACCAGACCTCCGAGCTGTGGCTGAAATTCGCCGCCGGCGAGATGGACGAGGCCCGGCGGTTGATGGAGGCCGGTGATCTCGCGGCAGCGCTGCGTTTGATCGCCCGCGCGGTGCTCGCTCTCGACTACGTGACGACGTCGCTCGCGATGCTCGAGAAGATGTCGCCCTGGGAGTACCAGGAGATCCGCGTGGTGCTGGGTCACGGCAGCGGCTTTGACTCCCCCGGCTTTCGCGCCGTGGCAGAGACGACGCGGCGCGCGGGCCGCGCCTTCACGGCGCTGGTGGAGGACGCCGGGCTCGATCTCGTCGAGCTGTACCGGCGCGGGCGGGAGTTCGAGCAGCTCTACCAGGCAGCCGAGGCGCTCACGGACTGGGACGAGCGGATCTGGATCTGGCGCTTTCGCCACTATGCGACCGTCGTGCGAAGCATCGGCGAGGACACCAAGGGCACGCAGGGCACGCCGGTCCAGGTGCTCGCCAAGCTGATCGCACAGCGCCAACTGCCGGAGCTGTGGAAGGCCCGTGCTACGCTCGTTGAGCTCTTCGACGCCGAGGAGCCCCCGCCGCCATGAGCCGAGATCCGCTCATGCCCCTGGCTTGCGCCGATTCGCGCGGGCGTTCGCCCGCAGCCTTCACGCACCAACCGCAAAGCGCTGCGCGCACGCATTACGCCCGCGCGCCGCTCGCCCGAAACCGAGGAGACCGATGGCAGCCCTGACAATTGACCCGACCGCCGTGCGTGCCCGCTTCAGCTCGCTGCAGGGAGGCTTTGCCTTCCTTGACGCCCCGGGCGGGAGCCAAGTACCCGACAGCGTCGGCGACGCGGTCGCTCGCTGCCTGCGCGAGGCGAGCGCCAACATGGGCGCGAGCTACGAGAGCAGCCGCCGCGTCGGCGCGATCGTCGCCGAGGCGGAGGCGAAGGCCGGGGCGTTCCTTGGCTGCGAGCCCAGCGAGATCATCTTTGGCCCGAACATGACCTCGCTCAACTTCACCCTGTCGCGCACCGTCGGGCGCGAGTTTGCGCCAGGCGACGAGATCCTCGTTTCCTCGCTTGACCACGACGGCGGCGTGGCCCCCTGGCTGGAGCTCGCCCACGACCGCGATCTGCGCGTCCGCCACATCGAGCTGCACCCGGACACGACCCTCGACTTTGACGATCTTGCGGCCAAGCTGAGCGATCGCACGCGGGTCGTGGCCTTCGCCTGGGCGTCGAACGCGATCGGCACCGTGACGGACGCGGCGCGGGTCTGTGAGCTGGCCCACAGCGCCGGCGCGCTGGCATGGGTGGACGCCGTGCACTACGCCGCACATGAGCCGATCGACGTCGGCGCGATCGACGCCGACGTGCTGCTGTGCTCGCCCTACAAGTTCTGCGGCCCCCACCTCGGCATGGCCTACGGCCGCACGTCGCTGCTCGAGACCCTGCGTCCCTACAAGGCGCGGCCGGCGCCGACCAGCCCGTTGGGCCGTCGCTTCGAGACCGGCACGCTGCCCTACGAGCTGCTCGCGGGCTTCAACGCGACGATCGACTACCTGGAGGAGATCGGCGGGATGGCCGCGATCGTCCCCTACGAACGCTCGCTCGGCGAGCGCTTCCTTGAAGCGCTGCCGCCGAGTGTCAAGGTCTACGGCCTGCCGACGCTCGAAGGCCGCGTGCCGACGTTCCTTGTCAACGTGGACGGCGCACCGGCCACAGAGGTGGCGACGCGGCTCGGCGAGCGCGGCATCGGCGTCTGGGCACACAACACCTGGTACTCACTGAACCTCTACCAGCGTTTGGGCTACGACGGCGACTCCATCCGGATCGGCTTCATCCACTACAACACCGCCGAGGAGGTCGAGCGGCTCGTCAGCGAGCTGGCGGCCTGCGCGCCATCCTGATGGCCACCGGCGGCGAGGGGAGGCACTCGTGGGAATAAGGATCGTCCGCACCGCACAGGCGAGTTGGAGCGGCACAGTGCCCGACGGCGGCGGGCGCCTCGCGCTCGGCAGCGGCGCGTTCGAAGGGCCGTTCACGCTTCGCGCGCGCGTCGAGGAGGGCCAGCACACGGCCAACCCCGAGGAACTGATCGGCCTTGCGAATGCCGCCTGCTACACGATGTCGCTGGCCGACCTGCTCAGCAGCGAGGGACATCCCCCCGACGATCTCGAGACCTCGGCGCGCGTTCACCTCGAGCAGACCGACACGGGCTTCTCGATCACGCGGATCGAGCTGCACACGACCGGCGCCGTCGGGGGCGTCGACGCGGCAACCTTCGAGGCGCTCGCCCAGCAGGCGAAGGCGACCTGCCCCGTCTCGCGCGCACTTGCCGGAACCGAGATCACACTCGTGGCCGAATTGGTCGCCAACCAGCGCGAGGCGTCGTGAAAACCGCTACGGTCGGTCATCGAGGTTCCAGGAGGAAGTAAGTGGTGCAGCTATTTCTAGACATCCTGATGACCGCGCAGCGCAGCGGTCTCACACATTTGTCGCAGCACACCGGCGCGGTCGCGCCCGGAAGCCCGACCCCGTGAGCGGGCTGGTTCGCCACGCCGCTGACGCCCCCGAGCGCCGGACCGGCAACGACGCCGCGGCGCTGCGCGACGTGATCGATGCGGCACACGGGTGCGAGCTCTTTACGCTTCGCCAGTTGCGCGTTGTGACCGGCCGCAGCGCCGCGCGGAGCACGGGCGAGGCCGATGAGCTGCTGTTTGTGCGAAGTGGCCGCGGCCTGCTGATCACCGCCGACGGCGAGCACCGGCTCGAGCCCGAGACCGGTGCGCTGGTGGCGCGGGGCGACCATTACGAACTCGACAACGAGGGCCCGGAAGACCTGCTCGTCGTGGACTGCTGCCTGCACGCGCCGCTGCCCGGCGAGGGTGGTGAGCGGCCGGCCACCAGGCTTTCCGTGCTCGCCGACGCGACCGCGCAAGCGGCCACGGCCGAGCGCGAGTTCCGGATCGTGTTCGACCCCGACAACGGATGCTCGTGCGCGACCCAGTTCGTCGGCTACATCCCGGTCGGCGCGGCCCCCGCCCACTACCACCTCTATGACGAGGTGATCTACATCCTCGAAGGCGAGGGCGTGATGCACATGAACGCCGCGCAGACACCCCTGAGCGCCGGTTCCTGCATTCACCTTCCGGCGCGCACGGTGCACATCCTCGCCAACAGCGGCCCCGGCGTGATGCGCGTGCTCGGGGTGTTCCGCCCGGCCGGTTCGCCGGCCGCCGCCTTCTACCCCGATGGAACGCCAGCGACCTACGGCGTCGGGGAACCCAAGCTTGCCTCAATGTCAACATGACGCGTTTTCGCACACAACCAGGAGGGACTCACATGCATCTACGTCGCATTTTTGCCGGAGCGTTGGGGGTGATGGCGCTGGCATCGGTGACGGTGCTCGGCGCCTCGAGCTCCGCGCACGTAGCCAAGGTCGCCAAGGCGTCCTGCTCGACGAGCATCGCCATCGAGGCGCCGTTCGCCACGGGCCCCGCCACACAGCTCGGCCTTGAGCAGCTTCACTTCGCTCAGCTCGCCGTCGCTATGGCCAACAAGGCCAACGGCACCAGCATCACGCTGGGCAAGGACGACACCGGTCTGAACCCGTCACTGGCCACCACCAGGACGAACTCGATCATCGCGTCCAAGGCCGTCGCTGCGGTTGGACCCGCCGGCAGCCAGGAAGTGGAGGCCGTCGGCCCGCTCTACGCGAAGGCTGGAATGGCTTTCGTGTCCGGTTCGGCGACGCTTCCCGCGCTCGCCACCAGCGGTGCCAACACGACGTTCTTCCGGGTCGTTCCGGATGACGACATCCAGGGACCGAACGACGCCAACTACATCATCAAGCACAAGCTGGCTCCGGCCGGCTCGACGATCCTGATCATCGACGATCAGGAGGCCTACTCCGAGGGCCTGGTCGCCGTGATGACGCCGATCCTCACGGCCGCAGGCTTCACCGTCAACCACCAGAGCTACAACGGCACCGATACCGGCGCCACGCTGCAGAGCGACTTCTCGTCGCTGGCCACCTCGCAGGTGACCGCAGCCACGCACCTGGTGATCGTGCCGTGGCAGAGCGCTGGTAACGCACAGCAGTTCGGTCAGACGCTGCAGCAGCAGGGCAAGACGGTCACGCTGTTCGGAACCGACGGCACCGACTCCCCGGGCCAGTTCATCATCCCGGGAACCTACGTGTCGAACTTCGGCCCGGACATCTCGACCAGCAAGAGCGCGGTCGATAAGGCGATCGTCAAGGGCATCAAGAAGTACGGCGCGTATGGCGCGTTCGGCGTGCCGACGTGGGAAGCAACCACGGTCGTCATGAACGCGATCTCGTCGGTCTGCAAGGCCGGCAAGACGCCGAGCCGCAGCAACGTGCTCGCCGCCGTACGCAAGACCAACATCTCCGCGACGGCAAGCGCCATGGGTGTGCCGATTCAGTTCAAGGCTGACGGCGACCTGGTGGCCAAGGCGGGGTACCTGTTCCACATCAACAGCAAGGGCACCTACGTCGAGATCGCCGACAAGTAGGCAGTAGCCCGTGCAGCACGCGTAGGCGCCCGAACCGCCGCCCACCCTCCTCGGGTGGGCGGCGGGGGCGCCGTTTGCGTAGCCTGGGGCGCGCAGATGCAGATCTTCATCTCAACGCTTGTCAGCGGCATCGTTGTGGGTTGCCTGTACGCGCTGATCGCGCTCGGCTACTCGATGGTCTACGGCGTGCTGAAGCTTCTGAACTTCGCCCACGGCGACCTCTACATGGTCGGGGCGTTCGTCGGCTATTTCGCGATCCAGTGGTTCGGCGGCGCGACCGCGCTGATCATCCCCGTGCCGCTGCTGATCATCTTCATGATGCTGGTCGCGGGGTTCGGCGTCGGCGCCCTCGGCGTGGCGATCGAGCGCTTCGCGTACCGGCCGCTGCGAAACGCGCCGCGGATCGCACCGCTGATCACGGCGCTCGGGGTCTCATTCATCCTTGAGGACTCCGTCCTGCTCCTGTTCGGCGGCTTCACCCGCAACTACAACACGCCGGCGTTCCTGCCGTTCCGCCAGTCGATTCACATCGACGGCGTCAATATCTGGTCGGTCCAGATCATCGTCGTGGTGGTCAGCGTGGCGATGATGTTCGGCCTGCGCGAACTGGTCAACCGGACCCTGTTCGGCAAGTCCATGCGCGCCGTCGCCTCCGACCGCGAGGCGGCCGAGATGCTTGGTGTGAACGTCGATCGCACGATCGCCATCACCTTCTTCGTGGGATCGGCGATGGCCGGCGTGGCGGGCGTGATGTCCGGCCTCGCCTTCGGCCAGATCTCCAACATCATCGGCTTTCTCGCCGGCCTCAAGGCGTTCACCGCAGCTGTCGTGGGCGGCATCGGCAGCATCCCCGGCGCGATGATCGGCGGGCTCGCAATCGGGCTGTGCGAGTCCTTCTCGAGTAGCTACATCTCATCGCAGTATTCGGACCTGATCGTGTTCGCACTCCTGATCGCGGTGATGCTCGTGCGCCCCCAGGGCGTCTTCGGGCAGCCACCGCTGCAGAAGGTCTGAGATGGCACCGATCGGCGTCGACGAGTGGGTCGCGCGCTCCGGCGATCGGCGCGACCAGCATTCGGGCTTGCGCGGCCTGCTCGCCCGCGCCAACGAGCGCGTCGGCTGGTGGCCGCGACTGCTGCTGGTCGGGGTGGCGGCGCTGCTCTACGGCAAGCTCATCGTCGGCGGCAACGTCAACTACGCACAGACGGGCTTCAACGTCGTGCTCTACGCGATCCTCGCCCTCGGACTCAACATCGTCGTCGGCTGGGCGGGCCTACTGGACCTCGGCTACATCGCCTTCTTCGGCGCCGGGGCCTACATCTACGCGCTGTTCTCCTCCCACGCATTCGGCAACCTGCCGCTCGACACGGGCGGCGTTCAGCTGCCGGCCGTGGCGTCGATTCCGATCGCCGTCGTCGGCGTTGGGCTGCTCGGGCTGCTGATCGGGCTCGTGGCGCTGCGATTGTCGGGCGACTACCTGGCGATCGTCACGCTGTTCGTCGGTCAGGCTTTCGCGGAGGCCGTCAACAACGTCGCGCCGGGCACGCTCGGCGGGGCAAACGGCCTGTTCGGGCTCCAGGGCTTCCATGTGGGCAGCGCGATCATCGGCTCGACGCTCGGCTACTACTGGTTCGCCGTGATCGTGCTGCTGATCCTGATGGCGCTCCTGCACCTGCTCGACACCTCCCGAACGGGACGGGCCTGGCGGGCGCTGCGCGACGACCCGCTCGCCGCCGAGGTGATGACGATCCCCGTCAACAAGGTCAAGGTGATGGCGTTCACCTTCGGCGCGATCGTCGCGGCGCTCGCCGGAACAATCTTCGCCGCCCAGCAGAGCAGCGTCTTCTCGACGAACTTCAGTGCCCAGACCCTGATCCTGATCTACGCCTGCCTGGTTCTGGGGGGCGCCGGCTCAATCGCCGGAGCGGTACTGGGCGGCGTCGTGGTGACCGTGGCACAGCAGCTGCTCTCAAGCCCGATCGACTCGGCCTACCTGTTCTACGGCATCCTCGTGATCGTGCTGATCGCCCGCGTGCGCCCGTGGCAATACCTGGCCGCCGTCGTCGCGGCAATCGTCGGCTTCGGCTTCGCCGCTCATGCGATCGTCGGCGCGATCTCACATCGCGCGATCGCCGGCTCGCCCGGCAGCAGCGGCTGGTTCGCGGGCGCGCTGCGCCACTTCGTGATCGTGCCGGCCGGCTCGCCGCTGACCTACGGCAACCTGCTCTATGTCGCCATGATCTGCATGGTCATCGGCGTCGTCCAGCTGCACGGGATTCGCAGGCTGGTTGCCGTCGTGCCGACGGTCTACGTCGCCATCTGCTGCTGGGAGGCGCGACTGACGCTCGACCCGGGCATCACCGCGCAGATCATGATCGGCGCGATCCTGATCGTCACGATGGCCGCCCGTCCCGAGGGTCTGCTCGGCACGCGCCGCGTGGAGGTCGTCTGATGGCGCCGTTGCTCGAACTGGACCAGGTGTCGCTCTCGTTCGGCGGCCTGCGCGCGCTCACCAGCCTCGACCTGCACGTCAACGAAAACGAGATCGTCAGCGTGATCGGCCCGAATGGGGCCGGCAAGACGACGCTCTTCAACGTGATCACCGGGATCTACCACCCGGCCGGTGACATCCGCTTCGACGGCACGAGCCTGATCGGGCGCCGGCCCCACGCGATCACGGGAATGGGAATCGCGCGCACCTTCCAGAGCCTGCGGCTGTTCCTCAACATGACTGTGAAGGAGAACGTCAAGGCCGCGACCTACGGCGGCACGCACGCGAGTCCCGTCGAGTCGATGCTGCGCCTCCCGCGCGCGCGGCGCGAGGAGCGCGAGGTCGAGGCTCGCGCCCTGGAGGTGCTCGGGTTCTTCGGGCAGCGGCTGCAGGGCTACCGCTTCGACCAGCCCGCCTACGTCCTCTCCTACGCCAACCGACGTCGGCTGGAGATCGCTCGCGCGATGGCCACGGGCGCGCGGATGCTGCTGCTCGATGAGCCCGCCGCCGGGATGAACCCCAACGAGACGCACGAGATCACCGAACTGATCGCGCGCCTGCGCGACGAGCGCGGCTACACGATCCTCGTGATCGAGCACGACATGCACGTCGTCGAGGGCATCTCCGACCGCGTCGTGGCCCTCGACCACGGCGAGAAGCTGACCGAGGGGTCCTTCCACGAGGTGTCGAACCATCCGCAGGTGATCGAGGCCTACCTCGGTCGAAACCCCGAGGCGCTGCAGAAGTGAGCACCACCACCACCGCCGGCGGGAACGGGAAACTGCTGCTCGAGCTCGAGAACGTCACGACCTATTACGGCCAGATGCGAATCCTCGAAGGAATCTCGCTGCAGGT
>JBEKSK010000075.1:0-9914 GCA_049517155.1 Solirubrobacteraceae bacterium | reverse complement strand
CGGTTGACGAAGTTCAAGTGTCCGCGTTCGGTTGAGTTCGTCGCGGATCTGGGCCGTAATCCGCTTGGCAAGGTCAACAAGATCGACCTACGCGACCGCTACCTCCGAGGCGAGGTCCCGCTGGTCACCAGGTGACAGCTGGGATTGCATCGTGGGGCCTGGCGTCCGCATGGCTGCGTCGCACGCCTCGCGAAAGTGTGAGTCCGGACGTAAGGCTCGCATTGCGAGGCGGCGGGTGAAGACCTAGTATGCGACAGGCGGTCACGGATCGCGCAACGGCGTCAACGGGTGGAGTGCAAACTGAGTGGAGGCGAGATGACGGATTTCCCAGAGTACAGGTACCTGGCGACAGAGACGCTGGACGAGGGCAGGATTGCGCGGATCATGTTCAACCGTCCGGAGACGCGAAACGCGCAGAACCGCGGCATGATCGTTGAACTCGATGACGCTTTCCGCGTCGCCGAGGCCGATGACGCTTGTCGCGTGGTGATCCTCGGTGGGATCGGGCCGGTGTTCTCCTCGGGCCACGACCTCGGTAGCAAGGCCGCCGTGGCCGAGCGGCTCGGCCAGCCGGACGAGCATCCCACGTATCGCACCTACGGAGGTTCCTACTTTGACGGGCAGTCGGGCGAGGCCCGCTACCGGCAGGAGTGGCACTTCTTTCTCGACAACACGCTCCGCTGGCGGAACCTGCGCAAGGTGACGATCTGCCAGGTGCAGGGACCGTCATACCTCGCATCGATGATGGTGGCCTGGGCCTGCGACTTCATCACGGCCGCCGAGGACGCCGAGTTTGCCGACATGGCCGCCACGCGGTTTGGCAACGACCATGTTGAGTACTTCGCGCATCCTTGGGAGTTCGGGATTCGCCGGGCCAAGGAGCTCCTGATGACCGGCGATGCGATCGGCGCGGAGGAGGCGTACCGGATCGGGATGGTCTCGCGGGTGTTTCCGACGGATCAGCTCACCGAGCTAACCCTGGAGTTCGCAAAGAGGATCTCGCGTCTGCCGTCGATGACGACGCTGATGATCAAGGAGGGGGTCAACGAGACGCAGGACATTCAGGGCTTCACAAACGCGCTGAAGGCCGGGTTCTCACTGCATCACGTGATGCAGCAGCACTGGGCGGAACTGCACGAGGATCATCGTGCGACCGCCGGCGCGGCCGAGGGTTTCGCGAATTGGCGCGAGATACCACTCCCCGGCCTGGCGCCAAAGGACAAGCCCTAGCCGAACGGCCGGGCTTTCGATGACCGCAAGCGAGAAAGGAACAGCGTTGCCGACCGCCACCAGCGAAACGGTGCTCACGCGCCTCAATCACATCGTTATCGTCGTCAATGACATCGAACGGGCCTCTGCTGACTGGGAGCAGCAGCTCGGGGTCACGCCGCGCAACTTCCTCGAGAGCCCCGCAATGAACATGAAGCGCGTGCAGTTCGACGTCGGCGACGCTTACTTCGCGCTGGTCGAGCCGCTGAGCGAGGAGAGTGTGTTCCACGGATTCCTGAGCAAGCGTGGCGAGGGCATCTTCGCGATGAGCTTCGATGTCGAGGACTACGCCGACGTTGTCTCGCGCATGCGTGAGGCCGGCACGAGGTTCACGGGCGATGAGACGAGCGACTCTGTATGGATTCACCCCAAGCACACGCACGGCGTGAATCTGGGGCTGCACGCCCCAGGCGAACATCCGGCTACCGAACCGTCGCTGTTCAAGAAGTTCAGCTACATCGTGGTGGCTGCGAACTCGCGCGATGAGACAGCGGCGGATTGGGAGCACTACATCGGCGTGCGGCCAAAGAAGCCTCTCGATATGCCTGAGGTCGGCATGCGACGCGTCCAGTTTGATGTCGGCGGCGGCGAGTTGTGGATCGCGATCGTCGAACCTCTTGGCGAACATTCCTACCAGCGGAAGTTCCTGGCCGAGAATCCGGAGGGGATCTACATGGTCGCTGTGAGCGTTGATGATCCTGCCGGCACGGCACGCGCGATGAAGGATCGTGGCGCGCAGATCGTCGGTGATCTGGACGGTGGCGGGCCGCTCTACGTCCATCCGCGCACGACGCACGGCCTCCTGCTCGGGCTCGTGAGCTAGGGGATGGCCGCGTCCACGCTTTCGCTTGAGGCGTTCGCCGGCGAGGTGACGGCCTTCCTCGACGCCCGCGCTCAGCGGCGTACCATCGGCGCCGAGGATCAGGTGCACGAGGACGACTACGCCGAAGCGGAGGTGGTCGCGGCCGCCAAGGCTTGGCAGCACGAGCGCTTCGAGGCCGGCCTGGGATGGATTACGGGTCCGGCCGAGTACGGCGGACGCGAGCTCAGCGTCGACTTCGAGCGCCGCTATCGTGAGTTGGAGAAGGACTACGAGGTGCCGAACACGGCGCTGCTCGGTGCAGGGCTGACGATCATCGCGTCGGCGATCCTCGCCCACGGGTCGGATACCGGGCGCGCGAAGTACCTCCCCGGCCTGTTCAGCGGCGACATCGTCGCCTGTCAGCTTTTCAGCGAGCCCTCAACCGGCTCCGACCTGGCCGGCGTGCAGACGCGCGCGGTGCCGGATGGCGACGGTTGGCTGATCACAGGCCAGAAGGTGTGGACCTCGGGCGCCCACCGCAGCGACGTTGGCGAGGCGGTCTGCCGGACCAACCTCGACGTCCCTAAGCACAAGGGGATAACGATCTTCATGGTCGACATGAGCGCGCCCGGAGTGGAGATCCGGCCGTTGCGTGACGCCACCGGCGAGGTCCATTTCAACGAGGTCTTTCTCACCGACGTTCGGGTCAGCGACGACGACCGCGTCGGCCCCGTCGATGACGGATGGCGCGTGCTCAACACCTCGCTCATGAACGAGCGTGCACTCGTCGGTGATATGAACGAGGGCCGGCGTGACCGCGCCACACCCGATGCGCTGCTCGACGTGATGCGCGAACTGAGCCTGCTCGATGATCCACTCCTACGCGACGGATTGGCCGACCTGATCGTTCGCTTTCGCGTAGCTGAGTCCCTGACTAAACATATGAATGCGCGTCTTCAACGGGGTGAGATGCCAGGGCCCGAGATGTCCATGACCAAGCTCACATTCAGTGATAACCAGGAGCGGCTTGTCAACTTCGCGGCCACGGCGCTCGGGGCCGCGATCACCGCGGACAGCGGTGATGAGCTGTCGTTCCCGTGGGCGCAGCGGCTCTTGTCGGGCCGTTCAATGCGTATCGCCGGCGGCACTGACGAAATACAGCGGACAATCCTCGGCGAGCGCGTGCTGCACCTGCCACGGGATCAGTCGATCGATAACAGCGTGCCCTTCAGGGATATCCCGCGCTCGACACGTCAGGCGCAGGCGACCGAGCGAGGCTAGCTGCAGCGCCGGAGGACTCGCACCGGACGGGGCGCGGTCCGGCAGCTAAACGAAGGTGCCCGGACGATCGTGCCCGTTTTGGCGCGCGGCCGATCCTGACGAGCGATGGCTCGTCAGGGCCAGCATTCGGCCGCGACCCCGTCCCACATTTCTGACGGTGTACGGACGGACTGAGCGATAGAGCGCCCCTTCACCAGTGTGCACTCGCGTTGGTGCGTTCTCGCCAAAGGAGATCTCGAACGTGCCTTCGAGGACGAACACAAACACGTCGCGGTCGGTTGTGCTCTCGGTCTCGATCGCACCACCCTTGTCGAACACCGCCAGGAGCGGTACGAGATCCCAGCGAGAACCGGACGAGAGTTCGAACATCTCGACGCCCTCCTCGGCCGAGCGCATCATGGTCGCCGCGGACTCCGGGCCAAGCAGCTGAATCGGGTCCTTCGGCGCATGCGCCGAGGCAAGGAAATCTGCGCCCTCGATCCCGTAGAACTCGGCCAAACGCATCATCCGGCCGATCGTGATGTCGGACTTCCCCTGCTCGAGCAACGAAAGGAAAGAACTCGAGATACCGGTCGACTGCGACAGCTGGCTGAGTGACAACCCGCGCGCTGTGCGCAACTGCTTCAGCTGCCGGCCGAGTACGGCCGTTGAGACGGACTTTCTCACCGCCACCGCCGCCTTGGCACTCGTCGGTTCCGTTTGAGTGCTCACAGCTGCGGCATATTAGCAGCGGTATCACCCTGATTACGAACACGGACGCAGTGAAATCCACTCCTATTGTTCCCCATCTGCCAAGAATCTGTCAATCATTTGTTTGAAAAAAGACCGCACTCGCGAGGCAACCTTGAGGCCGTCGCCTTCCAGGAAGGCGTCGCTCCCCGGGCAGCGTGCAGTGCCCAGCGGGGACGCAGAAGCAATCCCCGGCGGCGGCGGCGGCGTTCGCGCTCAGGCGTCGCGCGCGGGCGCGTCGCCGGCGATCCACGACTGGATGCGCACGGCGACGTGTGCCGGCTGCTGCTGGGGGCCGAAATGTGTCAACGGCCCGACGTGCTCCAGGCGGGCATTGGGAAGCGCGCTGACCACTTCGGTTTCGTACGGCGCGCGGCCGGGACTTTCGGCCAGCGTGCTGCGTCCCACGACGACCGGACAGCGCACCTCGCTGAGGCCCTCGAACGCCCGGAACGAGATCCCGCTCATCGAGATCGCTGCTTCGATCTCAGGCAGACACCTCAAAAGGACGCTCCCGTCGGCCTGCGCAGCGAAGCCGTCGCGAATATAGGCGACGAACGCGTCGGCGGTGAAATCCTGCATCGGCGGCTTGCTCGAGAAGTTCGAATAGGCGGCCTGGAGGGAGCCGAATGCGCGACGCCTGCGAAGCGTTCGCCGGATGTAGGGGCTGTCACTATCGATCTTGGTCCGGCCGTCCGGTGGGATGATCGCTGGTTCATAGAGATACAGCCGTTCGAAGGTGCCGGGGCGTTCCAGCTCGGCGAGCACGAGTGCCGCTGCACCCAGGGAATGTCCCATCCCGATCAGACCGCCGCCCGCCTTGCTCTCGATTCCGTCCGCGCACGCGAGGATGTCGAACGCCGCACCGCTTGGGGGAAAGCTGTAGTCCTCGGGCGCCGTCGTGTGGCCGTGCCCGCGTAGATCCGGCGCGTAGCAGTGCACCGAGTGGAGATGTCGAGCCAACGCGCACATCACGCCGCCATGAAACCCCATGGGATGCGCGAGAAGCAGGGGCCGCCCCTCCCCGCCGAAGTCGTGAGCCGACACCGTGCGTCCATCCGCTGTGGGAAAAGACAGGAGCCGGTTGCTCTCTGCGGACGTCCGGGGCGGGTGATTCACCGCGCCTGGGCCTGTGGCGATGTGCGCGTCAATCTCGTTGGCTGCGGGTGGCACGTCGCGATTGTCGGAGTCTATCGACACCGTTCGCGCGGAGCCGTGGTGGGCGGCAGTCCGATCGCCGAGGCGTGCGGTGGAACGCTATGCTCAGTCGCACCCAAATGAAGATGCCGTGGAAAAGCGTGTCACCGCGGCACGATTAAATGTCAAATCCTCACGCGACGACCAAGGAGAGCTTCGATGGCAATGATCGATTATGGGATGGACGGGAGCGTCGCGATTATCTCGCTGAACCGGCCCGAGAAGGCGAACGCCCAAAATGCACAGTTCCTGCGCGAGCTTCACGCTGCGATGGACCGCGCGGTCGGGGACGATGACGTCAGGGTGATCGTGCTGCGCGCCAACGGCAAGCACTTTTCGGCGGGGCACGACATCGCGGGCTTCTTCACGGAGGAGGAGCACGCCAAGATCCACGGCCGCGAGGGTCGCGGGACGCGTGACCATTACGCGTTTGAGGACGAGATGTTCGTGCGCTGGACGCGCGAGTGGCGCGACGCACCCAAGCCCGTGATTGCAGCTTGTCAGGGGGCGGTTGTGGCGTCCGGGCTGATGCTGGCCTGGGCATGCGACATCATCATCGCCGCCGATGACGCCAGGTTCGGCGACTCGGTCATGAAGCTCGGCATGGGCCCGGGAGTGGAGTACGCGGCTCACACGTGGGAGTTCGGCCCGCGCAAGGCGAAGGAGTTGCTGTTCACGGGAGGCTTCATCGACGCGGCCGAGGCGCACCGCATTGGGATGGTCAATCGGATTGTCGCGCGCGAGGAGCTCGATGCCGCAGCGCTTGCGTTGGCGCATGAGATTGCCGTCATGGATCCCTTCGCCCTGCGGATGGCGAAGCGTTCGGTCAACCTGACGCAGGACATCCAGGGCTATTACACCTCAATCCAGGCCGTCTTCGACATGCACATGGTGAACCACGCGCACACGGCCGCAAAGATCGGGATCGGCAAGACCCTCGACGCGACCACCGGCGAGGAGCTCGACGGAGTGCAGGGACTCGCGGCCAGCAACAAGGCGGCGATGTCGTAGCGACGTGCCCGCGCGCCGCGGGCGGGCGGGCACCCGCCCGCGGCGCGACGGGTGGAGAGCCGGGGGGTCGTGTGCGCAAACGCTGGTGCCGTGCACGTGCACGCGATTGACTTAGCTGGCCGGCGTCAGAGCGCTCGGGACCGGCGGGAGGTGCCCCAGCCCGTATAGGGCGATTTCCAGCGCTCGAGACGCGGCGGCCGTTCGGTCGTCCGCCGTCGAGACCCCGACCAGTGCGCCGTTGATCATCTTCAGCACCAGCATCAGGTCGTTCGCGTCGACATCGCCGCGGAGCATGTCGCTGCCGCGAGACCGCCCGAGTGTCGCCTCGAGCACGGCGAGCATGCGCTTGCGCAGTTCGTCGAGGATCGGGGAGAGGCTCGTGTCGGCGCGCAGGATGCCGAGCAGGTCATGGATGCGGACGAGCATCTCGGCGCCGGCTTCCAGCACGGTGACGACGCCCTGATCGCCGGCTTCCGCTTCGGCGGCGATCGCTTCGATGCGTTCGATGTGCTCGCGCGTGATGGCCGCGACGACGGCCGCTCGGTCAGGGAAGTGGCGGTAGAGGGTCGCTTGGCCGACGCCGGCTCGACGTCCGATCTCATACATCGGGACGTCGCGGCCGCTGGCGAACAGCTCGCGAGCGGCGGTCAGGATTGCCGCTCGGTTTCGCGCGGCGTCCTTGCGAAGCCGGGCTGGGACGTCAGTCGATTTCGCAGCCAAGGCGGGCACGCTCATGACGGACTCGTGTCGGCGGCGCCGGCCGGTGCGCGCGTTGGCTCGTCAGCGTGCATAAGTGGACAGCATTGTACGTGTACTATGCGGTCCGGCGCCACCGGCCACGTCGTGGAACAGGATCCTCGCGGGCAAGTCCGGCCCGAGCGTCCCCTCCCGATGACAGCAAAGACCGAGAGAGTCTCCCCGAACGTCACGCTTGCGGTCCTGGCGCTCGGATCGCTCTCCTACGCCGTGCTCAGCGGCGCTGTGATCCCCGCGCTGCCGACGTTCCAGCACGACCTGCACACCTCGGAGACCGGTGTGACGTGGATCCTGACGGCTTACCTGCTGGCCGCGTCGGTCGGAACCTCGATCCTGGGACGCCTCGGCGACATGTACGGCAAGGAGCGGGTCCTGCTGTGGACGCTCGTGATCCTTGGTGTCGGCACGCTGCTCTCGGCGGTCGCCAACTCGCTCGCGCTCGTGGTCGTCGGCCGGGCCCTCCAGGGCGCCGCCGGCGGTATCTTCCCGCTCGCCTTCGGCATCGTCCGCGACGAGTTCCCGCGCGAGAAGCTCGCCGGCAGCATCGGGCTGCTCTCCGCCATCCTCGGCGTTGGCGGGGGCGCCGGCATCGTCGGCGGCGGCATCATCGTCGAGCATCTCAGCTGGCACTGGCTTTTCTGGATCCCGCTGGTGGTGATCGTCGTCGCGGCGGTCTTCACCTGGCGCTTCGTCCCGGAGTCCCCGATTCGAGTCCCGGGCAAGGTGAACTGGCGCGCGGCGTTCCTCATGAGCGTTGGTATCTCCGCCGCGCTGCTCGCCGTCAGCGAGACCACGACCTGGGGGTGGGGGTCACCTAAGACGATCGGACTACTCGGCGGCGGACTGCTCGTATGCGGATTGTGGGTCGCGGTCGAGGCGCGCAGTTCCAGCCCGCTGGTCGACATGAAGATGATGCGGGTCCGCGGGGTCTGGACGACGAACACCGCCGCATTCCTGATCGGCGCCGGCTTGTACTCGGCTTTCATCCTCATTCCCCAGTTCGCGCAGCTGTCTCGCAGCACCGGCTTCGGCTTCGGTTCCTCGGTTGTCGTCGCCGGCCTGTACCTCCTGCCGATGTCCACGACGATGATGCTGATGAGCCTGATGGCGGGTCCCACGGCTGCGCGCTATGGGTCGCGCGCAGCGTTGATCGTCGGCACCGCGATCACCGCGGCCGCGTTCATCGTCCTCGTCCTCGCGCACTCGCATCCGATCTACCTCCTGCTCAGCTCAGGGTTGATCGGGATCGGCGTCGGCCTGGCATTCGCCGCGCTCGGCAACCTCATCGTCGGTGCCGTTCCCCCGCACCAGACCGGCGTCGCCTCGGGCATGAATACGGTCATGCGGACGCTCGGTGGCGCAATCGGCGCGCAGATCGCCGCGACGTTCATCGCGGGTCACACGGCTCACGGGCTACCAACGGTTACCGGCTTCGATGAGTCCTTCGTCCTCGCCACGGCCTTCCTGCTCGCCGGGATCCTGGCTGCGGTTGCCGTCCCCCGCGGCGGCCGGGCGAGCCAAGCAACGTCCACCGACACGCGCGGCCAGGCCGGTCTTAAGACGGTCGGCGGCGGCGCGGACGCTGCCTGAGGCGGGTCGTGCGGCACGAGCCGCGGGCTTCGTGACAGCGGCGCGGGAGCGACGATCTGTGACAATGCGCGGCGGCGGATTACAACGCCCGGCGCCCCGCTGGCCGCGCTGGGCGCTTCGGTGACTGCCGCACGCGCCCGTTCGGCGCCTCCCGCTTGACACAGCCGCCGCGGTTTGACTATGCTCGCCGACGAGGGCATGGGAACGGTTCCAAAACGGGCTTCGGCCCGTGCCTAAACGGGCTTCGGCCTGGGACTAGGGAGGAAGATATGAGGGAAGTACAGCCAAGCCGTCGGCGGGCGCGCAGGTTCGCCAGCCTCGGTGCAGCAGTGGCACTGGTGGCCGTCGCGGCCGCGACGCTGTTTTCAGCGGGTGCGAGCGCCAGCAAGGTGGCAAAGACAGCCGCCAGCAAGCCCTACACGTTCGTGCTGAGCAACAACTTTCTCGGCAACGACTGGCGGCCGCAGGTCGAGCGTCTCGCGACGCTCACGGCAAATATCGCGCCGTTCAAGGGCAATGTCAGCATGAAGATCGTCAACTCGGCGAACACCAATCAGGCGCAGATCTCCGATCTGAACAACATCATCCAGACCAAGCCTGATGTGATCCTGCTGATCCCGGGTTCGACGACGGCTCTGAACCCGACGATCCAGCGCGCCTGCAACGACGGGATTCTCGTCTTCACGCTTTCGGCGCCGGTGGCGCTCCCGTGTGTGTACAACCTGAACGAGAGCTTCTATGACGGCAACGAGGTCATGGGACAGTGGATGGCGAAGGTGCTTGGCGGCAAGGGAAGCGTCTTCATCGATCAGGGCATCGCGGGCGTCAACGTTTCGGGCTCGATCGAGGACGGGTTCCTCGCCGGCCTGAAGAAGTACGGCCCGAACATCAAGGTCGCCGGCACCTACGTGGGCAACTACGCGGCCGGCCCCGAGCAGACCGGAATCTCGAACCTGCTCGCCTCTCACCCCAACGTGAGCGGCATCATGACGGAGGGCTACTGCACGCCGGTGTTCAACGCACTCAAGGCGGCCGGTAAGTCTGCCGTTCCCGCCGTGTGCTACGGCTACAACGGCGAGATGCAGGCATGTGCAACGGGTGGTCACGAGTGCGCCGTTCTGACCAACACGCCGGCTGAGGTTCAGCTGGCGATGCAGATCGCACTCAAGATCCTCAACGGTGGCAAGCCGCCGAAGCACGGTAATACGATCATTCCTTACCCGATGTACCTGTATGTGACGGCGAAGCCCGCGGTGAAACTAGATACCGCAGGGTTGCC
>JBEKSK010000074.1:0-10117 GCA_049517155.1 Solirubrobacteraceae bacterium | reverse complement strand
CGCCCTCTCATCACCGCGACGCGAGTATACGCTGACGAATCGCGCCTGGCGGCAGCACCCCGGCCAGCAGCAGCGCGAGCGCCAAGCCTGCCACGTAGGGTGCCAGGGCGTGCTGCCCGAGGACACGTCGCGCGCGGCTGGTGGGACCGCGGCCGACGATCTGGCGCAGGTATGACGCTGCGGCCCCGCTCTGGCTCTCCTCGAACGAGCGTCCCCCGAGTGCGGCAGCGAGCTGCGAGAGCAACACGCTCCCCGTGGGATCGGGGTGGTAGGCCGGCTCGGGCCGTCCATTCGCGTCGAAGACCGCCTCGGTGGCGCTCCAAAAGCGGATCGCGAGGAAGCGGTATCCCTGCTTGACGCCGACCTCGCGTCCGAGGGCGCCCGCGTCGAAGGGGTTGCTCTCACCGTCCGTTAGGAACACGATCACGCGGCGCGTGACGTGCGGCTCGAAGTAGTTGCCGGTGGCGATGTCGTCGAGCGCCGCGTAGGTGGTGGCCCGCACGGCCTTCGCGACCGGCGGCGGGTTCTCGATCGCGACGGCGTGCTCGAGCACCGCGTCGAAGCCTGCAACGTCGGGCACCGGCAGCATGTCGGGCAGGACGCGGTCGGTGAGGGTGGCCACGCCGGCCGGCACCTCTTCGATCGCGGCGCGCAGCGCCACGGCCGCCTTGATCGCTCGAGCCAGTCGCGTTGGCGAGGTCGGCGTGAGTGAGGCCGCCATCGATCGCGAGGTGTCAAGCACGAATAGCACCGCTACGTCGGTTCGCGTCCGCACGAGCGCCTGGTCGCTCAGCGCGGGTTGTGTCGCCGCCAGGCCAAGCAACGCGACCGCGGCCGCTGCGGCCCCGCTGCGCCGCCCCAGTGACCAGCGCGGGGGCGGATCGAGCCCGAGTGTCCGCGCCAGCGCGGCGGTGCGGATCCGGCCGTGCGCCGCGGCCCCGAGGGGGAGGAGCACCGCGAGCGCGGCAAGCCCTCCGAGCGGCGTAAGGAACGTCATCAGTAGCCGCTGCCGGGCACGCCGGCTGAGGCGCCGAGCTGCCCTGTCCTGCCGAAGCCGTTGGCGAGCCCGGTTCCGCGCCGCTTCCCGTGAGGCGCGCTGAGGCGCAGCAACAACTCGAGGTCGAACTTCGCCGCGGTGTCGCCGGGGTCGACTCGAATCGCGTCGGTGAAGTCCGCGATCGCGGTGTCCGTCTGTGAGACCCCGCCGCCCTCAGCTGACTCGGTGAAAGCGAGGATTCCGACCAGCGTCCGCGCCTGCGCGGCCACCTGCGAATCGGCTGAGTCAGCTGGACCCGCGAGTGCGTTGATCGCCGCCACCTGCTGGGTCTGGATCCCGAGCGCGTCGTTCAGCTGCTCCTGGAGTCCGGCCACCTGGCGATAGTCCTGGAGCGCCCTGCGCGCCGCCACGTCGCCGGCGGTCCCCACGAGCGTTTCGGCGAGACCGCCGAGACGCGTCGTTGGGATCCAGCGTGCGCGCCCCGGGGCGATCGCGTACACGGCGTCGCCGCGGTCGAGGGCGACGGGCCACGCCCGCACGTCGGCGGCGAGCAGGGCGGCGAGGACAGCGAGCGCTGCGAGAACCGTGATCGCAGCGAGTCGCAGGGCCGTCACGATGACCGCCTCCAGGCCAGCCGAGGCGCCCAGCCCTCGCGCAGGGCGAGCGCGATAGCGGCGGCGACGGCGAGCGCTACGAGCGTCCACGGGAACGGCGTCTGCTCCCGCGGGGCGGCCTGTTCGAGAGTCGGCGCCTCGACGATTGGCGCGCCGTGCCCGAAGATGGTGCGGAAATACGCAATGTCCGCCGGTAGCGCGCTCAGCCCGACGATCCGGATCGGCACTCTGTCGTGCTTCGCAACCTCGGCAACCGCCGAGAGGGCGGGCAGGTCGTTGGGATCGTCGTCGAGGTCGCTGACGAGCATCACCGTGGCCTGCGGTCGCTGTGCCACAGCGATGTCGATCGCGAGCTCCATACCCGCGGAGATGACCGTGCCGCCCGTGAACGCTTTCGCCCAGGGATTGGCGGGAAACGAAGGCATGAAGCCGGGCACCTTCTGCGGCGGCAGCGTGAAGTAACGGACCAGGGGCGCGAGGTCGGCCGCGGGCGTGCCGGGCGGGAGCGCCTCGTACGCGTCGTCGGAGAAGACCACGAGGCCGACGCGCCGGCCGGTTTGCGAGAGCGCCCTGAGCGTGCCGCCGATGCGCGAGAAGCTGTCGGAGGAGATGCTTGCCGAGAGGTCGAGCACGATCACGACGTTCGCGTTCGACGGCAGCGGCACCAGCGTCTGCGAGTGGGGGGAGCGGGAGCTGAGCAGGACCCCCACGGCAGCCAGCGCGGCGCACGCCGCGAGCACTGCGAGCGCCGTGCGAGTGACGATCGCGCGCGCGCGAAACGCGCGAGCGTCGGCGAGCGGGATGCCCGAGCTCACCGCGGCCTCTCCTGCTCGATGTCACCGACGAGCTGCTCGAGCTCGTGGGGCTCGGGGACGGGCTCCGACCAGGCGAGCCGGCCGACTGCGCCGGAGCGCTGATCGCGGCCGAGTGCACGGCCGAGCAGCGCGAGCGCGCGGCGCCGATCGGGGGCGGGCCGGCGCTCGGCCTCGCGGGTGAGCTGGAGCGCGCGCTCGAGCTCACCGGGCTCCGGTCCTCGGCGCCGGAGGCGCAGGTTGATCTGCCAGCCGGCGATAGCGACCGCCGCGAGCGCGCAGAGCGCGGCGAGCACGTCGAGCAGCGTGGCCAGTGTCCCCGGGGCGATCCGGTAGGTCGCGGCCGGTGGCGCCGTATCGGCCTCGAACGCCGGCGAGCTTGCGGCGAGATCCGACTTTGTCACGCGACCTCGCACCGAGAGCGTTGGCCACAGCGCCGAGGCGCGCGCGATCCGCCCGTTTCGCGCAGTGACCGACGCGCGAATGAGCGGCAGGCCTAGGCGCGCCACCCCGCTGGGCGCGACGCATGGAGCCGTTAGACACGAGACGGGGATGGTGACTGTCACCAGCTCGAGGCCGCCCTGCGTCGAGCTGGACGTGCGCGCCGGACCGAGCTGCGTGAGCGGCGCGAGATCGTCGGTGAACCGCAGTGTCCGCGGCTGGACGAGGCGCGCGTCGAGCGCCACCACCACGCGGGCGAGGATCCGGTCGCCGAACTGAGCGACCGGGGGATCGAAGCTCGCCGCGACCTCGACCGGCACGGTTGGCGCGATCGCAGGGCCGGACGCGGAATCGCCGAGGACGAGGAGGCCCACGACGGCGCCCGCGCCCGCAAGCACGCAGACGGCGGCGATCCGGACCCAGGTGAGCGCCGCGATGCGGGTCAACGCGCCCATGCGCTGCTCCTGCGCTGCTCCGCCCACGCGATGAACGCCGCGTCGACGCGGTCGGGCTCGCTCGTCCCGAGCACGATCGGCTGAAGTCCGAGCGCCTCGCAGTCCGCGATCAGCCGAGCGAGCCGCAGCTCATTCGCCTCACCCCGCTTGGCCGCCTGGCGGCGGCTCAGCCGGACCAGCGCGACGGCACCGGTACTCGGGTCGGCGATCGGGACACCGACGCCGCCCACCGCAGGGAAGGCCTGCTCCCAGACTGGATCCTGGATCACGACCGGCACGAGGTCCCACCCGCAGCCGATCCCGCGCAGCCACGTCTGCGCCCGCGGCGGCGCGAGGAAGTCGGAGAGCACGAACACGAAGCTTCCGGGCGGCAGGTCGCGGCGGTGCTCTGTCAGGAAATCGAGCGACCGCTCGAGCACGTCGGGCGGCGCCGCGAAGGGGGTGTCGCCGCCCTCCCGCTGCTCGATCAGCGAGCGGCGGTCGCGCCGCGCGGGCGCCAGCCACCACGCCTCGCCGTCGCCGAAGTCGAGCGCGGCCATGTCCGCCCGCGCGGCCTCGGCGCTGCCGGCGATGGCGGCCACCGCCTCCCGCACCGCGGCGTGCTTGTGGAGCCACGGCAACGGGTCGCGGTAGAGGTCCATCGCCGGCCGGCGGTCGACGACGATCACGACCCGCGGCGCCTCATCGGCGGCATGCTGGCGTACGACGAAGGTGTCCTCTCCGCTCGTGGCGGCAAGCCGCGCCGATGCAAACCAGTCGATCGTTGCGACCGGATCACCCGGCTCGTAAAGGCGATGCCCGATGATGTCGCCGCCGTGACCGCGGCGTCGGCTCGCCGCCTCTCCGAACGGCAGGCCGGTCAACCGCCGCCGTGGCACGAGCGGGAACGTGTGCCGCGCGCCTGACGGCGAGCTCACGGATCCCAGGCGGGGGCCGGCGGCGGCGCCAGCTCCAGGCAGCGCTTGCGGATCAGCTCGAGCGCCTCGTCGCGGGCGAGCGCGCGCGTCTCCGCAAGGAAGGAGGCGGTCAGCAGCAGGCGATGGCCGAGCACCGGCAGGAACAGCCGCTCGATGTCCTCGGGAACGGCGTAGTCGCGGCCATCCAGGAGGGCCAAGGCCCGCGCGCTGCGCTCGAGTGTGAGGCTCCCGCGCACGGAGGCGCCGATCGCGACCCCCTCGACCTCGCGCGTCGCGCGCACGAGCTGCACCGTCCAACGGAGCATCAGCTCGTCAACGTAGACGTCCTCGACCGCTCGTTGCAGCGCCCGCAACTCTTCGGCGCTCACGACCGACTCGATGTGGTCGATCGGATGCCCGTGACGCTGAGCGAGGACGATCGCGACCTCCTCGTCCTCACGCGGGTATCCCAGGCGCACGCGCATCGCAAAGCGATCCAGTTGCGCCTCGGGCAGCGGGAAAGTGCCCTCCTGGTCGATCGGGTTCTCGGACGCGATGACGAGGAAGGGCGACGGCAGTTGCCGCGTGACCCCGTCGACTGTGACCTGACCTTCGGCCATCGCCTCGAGCAGCGCTGACTGCGTGCGCGGCATCGCCCGGTTGGTCTCGTCGACGAGCACGACGTTGGCGAACACGGGGCCGGGTCTGAACTCGAACTCGCGCGTCCGCTGGTCGAAGATCGAGAGCCCTGTGATGTCCGTCGGCTGAAGGTCAGGCGTGCATTGGATCCTCGCGAAGGTTGTTCCGCCGATCGACTGCGCGATCGCGCGTGCCAGGATCGTCTTAGCCGTGCCGGGGACGTCCTCGAGCAGCACGTGCCCGCCGGAGATCAGCGCCGCAAGAACGAGCGTGATCTCGTCGTGCTTGCCGACGACCACCTGCTCGACGTTGGCGAGGATCCGGGCCGCCGCGCCGCCCGGCGCCTGGGTTTGCGCAGGCATCACGGCAGGATAGGCTAGCTCCCTCATTCGCGTGATCGCCCGGTAGTCAGCCCGGCGGCGTGGGGCGGTCGTGTCCAAGTCGCCCGCGCGCGTCGGGTACGCCGGTGAGTCGCCGTTGGACATCAGCGAGCGCGGGCTACTGACCGGCACCGCGGCGATCCCACGAACGCGCACCCTGGGCGCGATCGACGGCTACGCCCGGCAGACGCTCCGAGTTGCCGACGCGCACACCTCGGTGTTGCCGTCGACATCCGGTGCGGCCGGCGGTTTCTGGGACATCGAGGTGTGGCGCGCACTAGCAGCTGCGATCGACTCACGTCTGCCGCTACCTCCGGCGGAGTCGCTCCGCGGTGAAACCGGGCGCCTCGAGCGTGGGTAATCCTGCTGCTCTTCGTCGATTGCGTGCGTCTCGCAGACGCGTCTGGCACGCTCAGTCTGGCGGTGAGTTGGTGAAGTAGCCGGGGGCGTCGAAGTGGGTGGGGATTCGGATCCCAAGGTCGGAGAGGGCTTCTTCGAGGCGTTCGAGCTCCGCGACGCCGATGCGTTCGGCCCATTGTGCGCGGAGTTCGTCGAAGACCTGTTCGCCGGTGCGAAGTAGGGCGTAGCCCTTTTCGGTGACCGTGAAGCGGCGGCGGCGGCTGTCGCGCGGATCGACCTCGCCGGAGACGTAGCCTCGCTCCTCGAGAAATCCGATCGTCTTGGCTGCAGCCTGTTTTGAGACGCCGAGTTGGCGGCCAAGCTCTGAAGCGGTGTCCGCTCCGGCGTCGATCGCGCGGATGGCGAAGTCGTGGACCGGGCGGATCTTTTCGTGCCCTCGTTCGGACAGCTCTGCGCTTGCGGCGTCCGCGAGAGCCCGGAACCCGCCGAGCAGCAGCAATGCGAGATCAGCGCCGGAGCGAGCGATAACGGCAGCATAGACAATCAAGTTGACGTACCGACAACCAAGTTGCTAGTATATGGACAACCTAGTTGTCGAACCTTGGTTCGAAAGGAGCACCATGCCTCCGACCACCGACCGCGCCACGATCCCTGAAGTCACCCACCACCGCACCACGCTCAACGACCGGACCCTGCACTACGTCACGGCTGGCACTGCTGGCACTCCGATCCTGCTCGTTCACGGGTTCCCGGAGAGCTGGTGGGCGTTCCGCAAGCTCATCCCGCTGATCGCCCCGAATCACCGCGTCATCGCCGTCGACCTCCCCGGCTTCGGCGACTCCGGTCACGAGCCGGGCGACTACACGAGCTCCTTCGCCGCGGAAAGCCTGCGGCAACTGATCGAGTACCTCGAGCTCGGACCGGTGCATCTCACCGGCCAGGACATCGCCGGAGTCGCCACCTTCCGGCTCGCTGCTGGCCACCCCGAACTGATCCGCAGTTACGCCGCGATCGAGACCGGCCTGCCCGGCTTCGGACTAGAGATGCTGGCCGACGTCACCCACGGGGGCATGTGGCACATCGGCGTTCTCGCTGCTCCCGGCATCCCGGAAATGCTGCTCACCGGACGCGAGCGCGACTTCCTTTTCGGGTACGCCTACCCCACGATGAGCGCCACCGAAGGGGCGATCTCCAAGCAGGACATCGACGAGTTCACACGGGTCTACTCCCGCCGCAACGGCTTCGCCGGCGCCACAGGCCTCTACCGCTCGATGCTCGAAGAGGGCGAGGAGATTAAGCAGATCGTCGCCCAGCAGCAGCTCACGATGCCCGTCCTCGCCGTCGGCGCAGGCACTGGGCAGTTCACCTACACCACGATGGCCCAGGTCGCGCAGAACGTCACCGAAGCCAAGGTCGGCGGCATCGGCCACCTCGCCGCGATCGAAGACCCCGAGGCGCTCGCGCAGACACTGCTGGGCTTCTACCGAACGCTCGACGCCTAGCTGTAGTTCCTGAGTAGGTTGGTCCATCCGGGCTCCTTGGAGTCTGAGAGCTGCCAAGCAACTCAGCCACAAGGAGGACACAGGATGAAGCTTCACGCTAACGCTCGCTCAGTCTGAATGGGCGCCGGCAGCTCGCGCGGCGGGTTGTCGATCAGGGATGGACGCTCGTGGACGCCGCGGCAGCGGCCGAGGCCAGTGTGCGTTGTGCTCGCTGCGGGCAAAACCTGATCAAGCACCGGTAAGGCGAAGGTCCCTCCTCCCGCCCCGACAGGGCGAGTCTGCACCCAGGAGGCGATCGCGACACGGAGGTTCGGGCAGTTGGGGCGTTAGAACTGCCAAAACATCGATGCTTTTGAGTTGCACGTCGCCGAACTCCTCGCCCAACGAGGCAGATGATGACCGCTCGAAACGCCGTCTCCCCGGCGTGGTGTCTGACGTTTGCGCCACACGAGCTCGTCAAGGCTCACCTCGCTATCTTGAGGCCGTTCCTGCCGACGGTGTCGACAGAGACGACGCCGGTGTCGAGAAAGACGACGCCGGTGCCAGAAGTCTTAGGCGAACGCGGAGGATCAGCCATGAGTCAAGCTGCACCTGGGGCGGGATTGCTGGGAGGCAAGGTGGCCGTAGTCACCGGCGCTGCTCGCGGGATCGGCCGCGCAGCGGCGATCGCACTCGCTCGCGAGGGCGCGGACATCGCCGGCATCGACATCTGTGCTTCGGTCGACGCGCGCTCCGGCGTAAAGCCGTCGACTCGCGAGGACCTGGAGGAGACCGGCCGACTGATCGGGGAGACTGGCCGGCGATGGCTCGGCATCGAGCTTGACCAGCGCGACCTGCCGGCGCTGCGATCGGCCGCCGCCCGCTGCGAACAGGAACTCGGCGGCATCGACATCCTGTTCGCCAACGCCGGGATCCAGAGCTTCCATCCGCTGCTGGAGATGGAGGACGCGGACTGGCAGATCACGATCGACGTCAACCTGACGGGGACCGCGAACGCCGTCCGGGCCTTCGCGCCATACATCGTCGAGCGCGGTGGTGGTCGCATCGTCCTCACCTCCTCCACCCAGGGGCAGCACGGAACGAAGTACGGGGCAGCGTATTCCGCGTCGAAGTGGGGGATCGTTGGCCTCATGAAGTCGGCAGCATTGGAGCTCGGACCTCACAACATCACCGTGAACGCCCTCATTCCCGGCCTCATCGACACCGCCCTGACCCGCCATGAAGAGCGCTACGCGCAGGTACTCGAAGACGCCGGTAAGCAGCCGAGCGGAACAGCCAAGGACGAGCAGGACGCGCGCGAGATTCTCGCCACCAAGTCCCCGCTAGGCGTCCCCTGGATAGCGCCCGAGGATGTCGCACCCTTGGTCGTCTTCCTCGCCTCGGAGGCCGGAAGCATGGCTTCGGGCTCGACCTTCGAGATCACCGGTGGCGACAGCGCCCACAACACCGCGTAACAGGCAGAGTGATGCACGGGGACTTCTCACCGTCCTCGCCGAGACTGGCGCCTGAAGCGGCTGTCGTAGCATCGGTAGCTCGTGGACACCATTCCTGAGTCTGTGCGCAGGCTGGCCATGACGCGTCGCCTGAAGCGATATATCCCCGCTTCGAATCACAAGGTTTTGCGTGCTAATCGACCGAAATTGTCGAGAAGAAGCAGGCAGTCATCGTTAAGGCGAACGAAAAGGCCAACGGCCTAGAGTGGACCCGCGCGCTTTTGCAGCCACTCTCGAAGCCGGAGAGGGTGTCTGGGTTCATGACATATGTCCCAGGTGATAGGTCTCTCATGTCTCGGGACATAGGTCTCACCCTGGCCTGAGGGTTCCCGGGGGTGGCTGTGGAGGCGCAGCCCGGAGGGCTGTGCCGGAGCAGCTGCCCCCGGCGCGGTGTCTGGGGTGGGGGCCACCTTGCGGGCATGTCTAGAGCCCGTGTTGCTGTTCTCCAGGTCGTTTCCGATCAGTTGTCCGTTACTGCTGCTGCTGCCGAGTACGGGTTCTCCCGCCGGCATCTGCACCGCCTGTTAGCCCGTTATCGCGAGGGAGGGTTGGAGGCGCTCGAGCCGCGGTCGCGGGCGCCTGGATCGAACCCGGCTCGGACGTCTGATCTGGTTCGCGGCCGGGTGATTGAGCTGCGAGCGAGGCTGGTCGCTGATGGGCTGGACGGCGGTCCTGTGACGATCGGCTGGCACCTCGAGCAAGAGGGGCTGCGGGCGCCGGCGCCGTCGACGATCCACCGGATCGTCAAAGGGGCCGGGCTGATCACGCCCCAGCCACGCAAACGCCCCCGCAGCTCTTATGTGAGCTTCCAGATGGCCCAGCCGAACGAGATGTGGCAGTCGGACTTCATCCACTGGCGCCTCACGGACGGGACCGACGTCGAGATCCTGAACTGGCTGGACGACCACTCCCGCTACCTGCTGTCGGCCACCGCTCATCAGCCTGTCACGGGGGATGCGATCGTGACCGAGTTCCTTGACGTGGTCGAGCGATACGGGCCGCCGGCGAGCACGCTCACCGATAACGGCAGCGTCTACACCTCCCGGTTCACGGGCGGGCGCAACGCGTTCGAATACGTGCTGCCGCTGCTTGGTGTCCGCCAAAAGAACGGGTCTCCAGGCCATCCTCAGACCCAGGGCAAGACCGAGCGCTTCCATCAGACCCAGCAGCGTTGGCTGCGCGCCAGACCACCGGCGGGCACGCTCGTGCAGTTGCAACGCCAGCTCGACGAGTTCCGCGCGCACTACAACGAGCAGCGCCCACACCGTGCGCTTGAACGACGCACCCCAGGCGACGCCTATCGCGCCACACCCAAAGCGCTCCCGGCCAGCAACGGGCACGCCGAAGGCCACTACCGGCTGCGCTACGACCGCCTCGACAACACCGGCAAGATGAGCCTCCGCCGCGCCGGCCGGATGCACCACCTCGGCGTCGGCTCCAAACACGCACGCAAACGCGTCCTCGCGCTCGCCGACGACCACCGCATCACCGTCACCGACCTCACCACCGGCGAGGTCCTCTCGGCGCA
>JBEKSK010000073.1:0-10169 GCA_049517155.1 Solirubrobacteraceae bacterium | reverse complement strand
AATCGATTTGATCGTGCGGTGCGCTGCAGCGACGGCCATCTGTTTACGACGATCTGGATCCCGGGAGGCTCGCTCAAGGCGGTCCGGCTCGGCAACCGCCGCTACCAGCGCTGCCCCGTCGGGCGCCACTGGACCTCGGTCACACGGCTCGACCCCGCCACGGCGAGCGCAGAGGACTTCGCGGCGGCGGCGGCCGTGCACGACATCCACATCTTTTAGCGGCCCCGGGCCCGGCGCGGCGCGATGGTGGGCCCTGCGTCGTCGCTGCTACGGGAGACTGCGCCGGTGGACGGTCTTCGGGTCTGCGAGGACGTGGCGCCTGCGGCGTGGATCGCGCCGCGGCTGGGCGGCGGGTTCGGCGCGGTGGGGCGAGTGGTGCCGCGCGGCTACGGCGCCTACGCCCGCATCTGCCACCCGGCCGAGGATCGCGACGGCGAGCCGGTGAGCTGGCCGGCGGTCGCCGCGGCGTGCGGGCGCCGGGCGCACGCGCTGATGCAGTGGCACGCGCTGGTCGGGTCGGCCGAGACGGTCCACATGGCCGGCTCGCTCTGGCGCGGGCGCGATCCACAGCGCGGGAACCTCGAGCCCGAGACGCTCGGCGAGCTGTGCGGCCTGCTCGGCGCTCACACCACCACCACCAGCGACTGCTTCTTCTGCGTCTGGGAGGGCTGCGGCTGGGTCGAGAACACGTGGAGGCCGCCGAGCTTCATGCAGGCGGCGCGCGAGCGTGGCCTGGGCTTCTCGGCGCAGGAGCTCGCCCGGCCCCGCGTCGAGTTGCCTGGGCGCAACTACCTGCTGGCGGCGGGAGCACTGCGGGCAGCTCTGGCGATCGCCTGCCCGGGCCGCGGCCGCCAGTCGCCGAACCTCTTCTGGCCGGCCGATCGCGCCTGGTGCGCGGCCACCGAGCTCGACTTCGACTCGACGCTCATCGGCGGCACGCGCGAACTGATTGAGGCGATCCTCGCCGCGCCGGGGCTCGACGCCTGGCGGCTGGAGCCCGACGACTCGCTGGCCGCCGACGCGGACGTGATCAACGCGGTGAGCTAGGTGTAGTTCCTGAGTAGGTTGGTCCATCCGGGCCTCCTTGGAGGCTGAGAGCTGCCAAGCACCTCAGTCCAAGGAGACACCGGATGAATCTTCACGCTAACGCGGCGCTCAGTCTGAAAGGGCGGCGGCAGTTGTGCCGTCGTGTGGTGGAGCTGGATTGGACGCTGACCGAGGCGGCCGCGGCCGCCTCGGTCAGCGTGCGTTGTGCGCGCAAGTGGGTCGGGCGCTACCGCGTCGACGGGGAGCTCGGGCTGCTGGATCGTTCTTCGGCGCCCGGCTCGATCCCGCACCGCACGAGTGAGCAGCGAATCGAGGCGATCGCGGCGTTGCGACGTTTGCGCTTCACCGGCCCGGAGATCGCAGAGATCCTCGAGATGGCGCTCTCGACGGTGTCGGGGATCCTGGCCAGGATCGGGATGGGCAAGCTCGGCCGGCTCGGCCTGGAGCCCGCGGTGCGCTACGAGCGTGAGCGGCCCGGGGAGCTGATCCACGTCGACGTCAAGAAGCTTGGACGCATCCAGGGCGGCGCCGGCAAACGGATCACCGGGATCAAGCGCAACCCAAAAAACGCCCGCCTCGACGCAGCTGGCGTCGAGCGGCGAATGACCGGCTGGGAGTACGTGCACATCGCGATCGACGACTGCACACGCCTGGCGTATGCAGAAGTCCTCGGCGATGAGAAAGCCACAACCGTGATCGCGTTCCTGCGTCGCGCCGTCGCTTTCTACGCCCGTCACGGCATCACCGTCGAGCAGCTGCTCACCGACAATGGGCCGGGCTATCGCTCCGCCATACACGCGATCGCGTGCCGCGCCCTGCACATCCGCCACCTCCGTACACGCGCCTACCGCCCCCAGACCAACGGCAAAGCCGAGCGCTTCATCCGCACCATGCTCGGCGGCTGGGCCTACGGTGCGATCTACCGCACCTCAACCGAACGCACAGCCGCCCTCGACGGGTGGATCTGGTGGTACAACCACCGACGACGACACTCAGCCCTCGGCCACCAAGCCCCGATCGCCCGCCTAAACGAGCGAACCAACGTGCTCAGTACTTACAGCTAGGGCCCCCGGCCGGCCGCGGTGCGACATCCCACCCGGGTGCGAGACTCCCCGGCGGTCATGCCGGCGCCAATCCTCGCGAGAACCCGCGCCGTCATCGCGCCAGCCGCTACGCTCGCCGCGCTCGTCGTGCTGAGCAGTTGCGGGGGGACATCGGGCGCACCGGCGTCGACGACCTCGCAGAGCACGAGCCGCTCATCGGCGCCGGGTGCGCTCGTGCCGGCCCTCGACACGCCGGCGCGCGCCCAGCTGCAGTGGGTGCTCGGCGAGCTGAACGCCGGCTCGACGCCAACTGACGCGCTGCTGGCCGAGCACTTCTCGAGCGCCTTCCTGGGGCAGGTGCCGCCGGCGGCGCTCGTCGCCGCGCTGACCCCGCTCGCGGGACAGGGGCTGGGGATCGCCGGCGCCTTCGCTGGGCAGAGCGCCGTGGCGCTTGAGGCCGAGCTGACCGGGCGCGACGGCACCACCTACCGGGCCACGATCTCGGTGTCCGCCGCGGCGCCGCACCTGATCGACGGCCTGCTGTTCACGCCGATCGCCGCTGCCATCACGACCTGGAGCGGCGTCGATGCGGCGCTCGAGCGACTCGCCCCGCACGCGTCGATCTACGCCGGCTACGCCGGCGGCGGCGAGCTGCATGCCTACAACGGCGAGGAGCCGGGAGCGATCGGCTCGGCGTTCAAGCTCTATGTGCTGGGCGCGCTCGCTGACGCCGTGGCGCGCGGCAGCGTGAAGTGGACGACGCCGCTCGCGATTCGCGAGCGCTGGAAGAGCCTCCCCGGCGGAGACATGCGCCTGGCGCCGGCGGGCCGGCGCTTCTCGCTGCTCCATTACGCGCAGCAGATGATCTCGCTCAGCGACAACACGGCCGCCGATCACCTGATCGGCACGCTCGGACGCGCCGCCGTGACGGCGCAGCTCGCCGCGCTCGGCAACCGGCACGCCACGCTTGATGAGCCGTTCCTGACGACGCGCGAGTTCTTCGCGCTGAAGCTCGCGGCGCCGGCGTCGCTGGCGGACGCATTCGCGGCGGCGGGGACGGCCGCGCGCACGCGGCTCCTCGCGCGGGTCGACCGGCTCACGGCCACACTGGCGCAGGCCGCGAAGTGGACCGCACCAAGGTTCATCAACACGATCGAGTGGTTCGCCTCGCCCGCGGATCTGGCCCGCGCGATCAGCCTGCTGGTGGCGCAGTCGCGCCGGCCGGGGCTTGGCCCGGTGAGCCAGATCCTCGCGATCAACCCGGGCATCCCCTTCGACCCCGCGACGTGGCCCTACGTCGCGTACAAGGGCGGCTCGGAGCCGGGTGTGATCAGCACGACCTGGTATCTGCGGCGCAGCGACGGCAGGGCGTTCGTGCTCTCGATCGTCCTGAACGATCCGCAGGGCGGGATCAGCACGTCCGCCGAGGTGTCGGTCGCGCAGGCGGCAGCGAACCTGCTGGCGAAGGCGTGAGGAACGCGGCGGTGGTCGCGTCGCGACCCGCTGCGGGGGGCGCGACGCGACCCGCGAGTGTCGCGCGTTCAGCTCGCGACTATGTCGGAGGCGAGCACCTGGCCCGCCGCGGCGGTGGTCGGGCGCTCGGCGATCAGCGCGAGGTACACCAGCGCCGCGATGATGCCGCCGAGCAGCGGCGCGACGATGAACAGCCAGACCTGGCTGAGGGCGTCGCCGCCGACGATCAGCGCCGGGCCGAGGCTGCGAGCGGGGTTGACCGAGGTCCCGGTGAGCGGGATCCCGATCAGGTGGACCACCGTCAGGCCCATGCCGATCGCGAGGCCCGCGAAGCCGGCCGAGGCGACGTGGCTGGTGGCCGCCAGCACGACGAGCACGAACAGGAACGTCAGGATCGTCTCCGCGGCGAACGCTCCCCCTGCGTTCAGGCCGATGATCGAATGCGAGCCCCAGCCGTCCGTTCCGAGCCCGGTGGTCGTGCGGCCGTAGACCGGGGAGCCGCTGAAGATCGCCCAGAGCGCGAGCGCGCCCGCGATCCCGCCGGCGAACTGGGCGATCCAGTAGCCGACCGCGTCGCTCAGCGCCATCCGCCTGGACGCGACGAAGCCGATCGTGACCGCCGGGTTCACGTGGCAGCCGGAGATCGGGCCGATCGCGTAGACGAGCGCGAGCAGAACGAGCCCGAAGGACAGCGCCGTAGCCAGCACGCCCGCGGCCACGCTGCCTCCGTCGAGCTTGAAGCCGAACATCAGCGTGGCTGTGCCGACAGCAAAAAAGACGAGTACGGCGGTGCCGAGAAACTCGGCTGCCAGCTTTCTGGCGAACATTGATCTCCTCCGGTTGGTAGCGAGCTGATTGGCGGTTGCCGGCTCAGGGCTTCGCCCTCGTTTGCGAGATTCCTCACAAACGCAAGGACGCGCCCGCGCGCGCCGGCTCAGCCGCCCGATGTCGCGTCTGCCTGCGAGGGCGGCCGCAGCGATCGGGCGCGGGGCTCGCCGCGCCTCTCCGGGAGATCCCTGAGAGCCGCGGGGACAATCTCGGATTGTTCCGCGCCCCCGGTTGCGGGAGCATCAGCACATGAGCACCGCCGCGATCAAGCCCCTGCCCGCGCGGCCGGCGCCGTTCGAGCGCCCGCGCGGCCGCCGCGGGCTGCAGGGCTTGGCCGCCGCCGTGTCGGCGAGCGCCGCCGTGGCCGCCCTGGTCGTGGCGCACCGGCACGGCACACTTTCGAGCTCGGGAGACTTCTCCGGCTACTCGTATGCGTGGAGCACCCAATTCGCCCACCCGACCGAGGCGGTCGTGGTGTGGCTGTCGACGGCGGCCTTCGTGGTTGCCGCGATGGCGTTGTGGCGGGCGCGCCGACGGCGGCTGGTCGCAGTCGCCCTTTCCGCCGTGATCGCGGCGACGATCGGCTCGGCGTGGGGTATCGCGAACGCCCGCGACCATGCATCGCCGTCGGCTGCGCGCGTCAACGCGCTGCCGCGCGGGCTCTCCGAGGCAGCGGTCCGCAAACGGCTCGGCGAGCCCGCCGCCGTGAGTGCGCAGGCCACCCCGAGGGCCGGCGGGGCAGCGCTGCCGTGCCTGCTCTACGCGATCGGCGGCAGGCACCCGAGCAGCGTCGAACCCCTCCCGAGCGGCCGGCTGGTGGCTATCGCGCCCGGCAGCGCGGGCGCGCTGCTGTGCTTCACCGCCGGTCGGCTCAGCGTCAGGGTCAACACCGGCGGGTTCGGCATATGAGCGTCGCCGTCGCGAACCCTCCGCTCGTGAGCGCGGCCGGCCGCGAGGACGCCAGAGGCAGCCGCTGGCTCGCGGGCGGCGTCGCCGCCGAGCTCAGCGACCTGCTCGCGGCGCCGGTCGGTTTCATCCGCGTGCTGATGGCGGTCGCGATCCTCGCCCAGCCCGGCCTGATCTACCTCTACGTGCTCGCCGCGCTGGCGATCCCGCGCGGCGGCCGTCGTCTGCCGGGCTGGAGCAACGCGATCGCCGTCGCGCGGATCGGCCTGCTCTATCTGCTGGTGCGCAACCTGCTCTCCGCCAACGGGGCGCTGATCAACAACGGCGGCACCGTCTTCTCGCAGGGTCCCGCGGCCTGGCTGCCATTCGCGGGCGCGAGCCTCTTCGGCATCGTCATGGTGGTGGCCGGCGGTCGTCCGAGCGCCCAGCGCGATCCGCGTCGCGACCGCCGCGTTGTGCTCGCATCGCTGGTTGTGCTCGCCGGTCTCGGCGTTGTCGCGCTCGGCGTCCAGGTCCTGCCGTCGCTGCGCGGGGAGTGGGCGGTCGGCGTGCTCGCGGTGATCGGCGGCATCGCGCTCGCCGCCGGCGGCCGGCGCACGCAGGCGTCGCTCGTACCGGTCGTGCTGCTCGGCGTCTGCGCGGCGCTGATGCTCAGCGCCGGCGTGCGCCTGCAGGGCGGCTTCGGCAACGAGACCGTGACGCCCGGCGGCGCGAACGCGCTGGCGCCCGCCTACCGTCGCGCGATCGGCAACCTCACGCTCAACCTCACAGCTTTGCCGGCGCGCACGGCGCTTCTGACCATAAACGCGAGCGTCGGCATCGGTGACCTGCACGTCATCGTGCCCGCGGGCGCGCGCGTGCGCGCGACGATCCACGTCGGCCGCGGCAGCGTCCAGGTGCTCACCTGCACCACGAAGTACGGAATCGATCCGCGCTACCGCCTCGATCAGAACACGAGCGTCTCGATCGCCGCGCAACAGCCTGGTTGCGGCGGTGCGCTGCGGGACCCCACGCTGCGTCTGCGGATCGCCGCCTCGGTCGGCATCGGCGTGGTCGCGGTGACCGGGCCGCAGTGGAGCACGGGAGCGGCGGGTTGATGACCCGCGCGCCCTCGCTGCAGATCCTCGCCGGCGCGCTGGTCGTGCTCGCCGGGGTTGCCGCGGTGCTCAACGGTCTCGGCGGCCCCACGCTCCCGCTCGACGGGGCCGCCAGCGCGCTGGCGGCACTGACCGGGGCGCTGGCGCTCGGGCTCTCCCCCGCAGGGCTTGACGATCCCCTGCAGGAGGGCTGGTATGCAGGCGTCGCGAGTGCGCTCGAGCGCCCGCGCCTGCCGGCCTGGGCAATCCGCCTGATCGTTCTGGCCAGCGCCCCGCTCGCCGGAGCCGGCGTCGCCGCCTACGCGCTCGCGGCGCTCGTCCTTGCGCTGACCGCGCCGCCGGGAGCACCCGTTCGGATCGACCCGCTGCGCGCGACCGCCACGGGCTTCCTCGGCCTGGCGGTGGTGCTCGCGGCACGCGCGGGCGGGCTCTTGCTCGGCGGCGCGGAGCTGCCGTGGGCCGTGCTGATGATCGGGTCCGGGCTCGCCCTGTTCTGGAGCGCGGCGGGCGCGTTGCGCGACGCCGACGCCAGTCAGGCGCTGCTTGACGCGCGCGCGGCGCGAACCGACCTCGGCCTGCTGCTTTCGCTGGCCGGCGTCGTCTGGGTGCTCAGCCGCGCCGGCCTCTTCGATCAGGCCGGCGGCACGATCGCCGCCACGTGCGCCGCGCTGGCGGTGCTGGCGCTCGTGATCGGGCCGCGCTGGCTTCGCACATCGCGTGCCCTGCGCGCCGAGAGCACCGACCGCGCAAGGGCGCAGGAGCGCTCGGAGCTGGCCGATCACCTGCACGACTCGGTGTTGCAAACGCTCGCGCTGATCCAGCGGCGGGCCGGCGATCCGCTGGCGGTCAGCGCGCTCGCCCGCCGTCAGGAGCGCGAACTGCGCGAGTGGCTTCTGGGGGAGCCCGTGGCGAGCGCGGCCGAGGGCTCGCTGGCCGGCGCGCTGCACGCCCTGGTCGCCGAGGTCGAGGACCTCCACGGTGTGCGAATCGAGCTGGTGATCGTCGGCGATGCGCCGCTTGACGCCCGCGCCGGCGCCCTGCTCGGCGCGGCGCGCGAGGCGCTCCTCAACGCCGCGCGCCACGCGCCCGGGGCCGCGGTGTCGCTGTTCACCAAGGTCACCGACAGTCAGATCGAGATCTTCGTCCACGATCGCGGGCCAGGGTTCGATCCGCGTGCGATGGCGCCCGAGCGTCGTGGCGTGCGCGAATCGATCATCCGCCGGGTCGAGCGTCACGGGGGCGTCGCGCAGGTTCACAGCGCTCCCGGCCAGGGTTGCGAGGTCACCCTGCGAGTGGGGCGCAAGTGAGCGCGGAGCGTCCGCGTGTCGTCATCGTCGACGACCATGCGCTGCTGCGCGCCGGCGTTCGCGCCGAGCTCGAGGGGAGCGTTGAAGTCGTCGGCGAGGCCGGCACGGTCGCAGAGGCGATCGCGATGATCGCCGCCACCGAGCCCGACGTGGTGCTGCTGGACGTCCACATGCCCGACGGCGGCGGACTGGCCGTCATCGCCGGGATGACGGCCGGCGGCCAGCCGGCCCGCGTCCTCGCGCTGTCGGTTTCGGACGCGCCCGAAGACGTGATCGAGATCGTCCGCGCCGGGGCCGCCGGCTATGTCACCAAGACGATCTCGGCGCAGGAGCTGGCCGACGCGATCCGCCGCGTCGCGCGAGGCGATGTCGTGCTCAGCCAGCGCCTCGCCGGCTTCGTGCTCGACGCCTTCAGCGGCGCGCCGGCGGAGCCCAGCGACCCCGAGCTCGACCGGCTCACCCCTCGCGAGCAGGAGATCCTCGAGCAGATCGCCCGCGGCTACCTCTACAAGGAGATCGCGGCGTCGCTCGGAATCTCCGCCCGGACGGTCGAGACACATGTCTCCGGGGTCCTGCGCAAGCTGCATCTCACCAACCGCCACCAGCTCGCCCGCTGGGCCGCCCAGCACCGCATGGTGGAATGAGCGCTGCCGTGGCGGGCGCCCGGCGGCGCGCCGCGCGAGCGCGGAGCGCCGCCGATCGCACTCGCATCAACGCGGCTCTGCGGCTAGGCTCGGGGCGTGGCCAGACACTCTTGTGACGCAAGCGCCAACCACCGGGGGCGGCGCGGGCCGACTCACCGGACGGGCGAGCGGATCCGGCCGGCCTGCGCGATCGCCGCGACGATCCTCGCGGTGGCCGCTCCCGTCGCGCTCGCAGGGCTGCGGACGATCACCCGCGCGGATGCCGTGAGCGTGGCAAATGCGATCAGCATCCGTCACAGCGACGTGCCCACGCTCAAGCAGCAGGCCAACCCGACCACGCCGGCGGACGACAGCAGCGGCGCCGAGCTCACCGCCTGCGCCGGTGGGGTGCCGGCGAGCAAGGCGTTCGCGAACACCCAGTCGCCGGCATTCGCCACCGCCAGCGACTCCATCACGATCAGCTCCGAGACGGAGATCCTCCCGTCCGTGGCGCTGGTCGCGACGGACTTCGCTGCGTTCGAGCGGCCGCTCGCTCTGACCTGCCTGCAGAGCCTGCTCAGCAAGGCGCTGCGCGGAGAGTTCCCCAAAGGCGACAAGGTGACAACGGCCGTCTCGCGGTTCCCGTCCGTCATCTCCGGCGTCGATAAATCGTTCGGCCTTCGGTTCGCGATCGTCGTCACGCTCAAGCAGGACGGCAAGACGGTCAGCGTTGCCGTCTACGACGACGTCGTCGGGTTCGCCTACGGCCAGGCCGAAGTCACGCTGAACGTGCAGACGACGCTCACCCCGCCGTCAACGTCGCTGGAGCGCGGTCTCGGCGCCACGCTGCTGCGACGCGCAGAGACAGCACTGCGCTAACCGGCGAGCGCCCAGGCAATCTCGCGCAGGCGCTGCGCCTCGGCGTGCGCCGCCTGCGCGGGCTCCGCGCCGCTTGACCGGTGAGCGCCGGCGATCGAGCGCGAGGCGGAGACGAGCCCGCCGGCGCGCCCGGGCGCAAAAGCGGCAGCGAGATCCTCGACCCGCCCGCCTTGGGCACCCACTCCCGGCAGCAGGAAGATCGCGTGCGGCATCAGCTCGCGCGCCCGCACGAGAAGCTCCGGGACGGTCGCGCCCATCACGGCGCCGACGTCGCTCAGCCCGCAGGGCGCCACCGCGCCCAACCCGTCAACGAGCCGCGCGAGGCGCTCCCAGACCCGCTCGCCGCCCTCCAGCTCGAGATCCTGAAGGTCGGCGGCGCCGGCGTTTGACGTGTGCACCAGCACGAACACGCCGGCGCCGCTCGCGACGAAGGGCGCGAGCGAATCGGCCCCGAGCAGCGGGTTGACCGTGAACGCGTCGGCGCCGAGCCCCGGCACCTCGCCCGCGAGCGTCGGCGTCGCGCCGGCCAATGCCTGCGCGTAGGCCGCGGCGGTCGGAGGAAAGTCGCCGCGCTTGGCGTCCGCGATCACGAGCAGGCCACTTGAGTGGGCGACGTCCACCACCTCGGCCAGCGCCGCCCAGCCCGGCGCTCCGAGGCGCTCGAAGCAGGCGAGCTGCGGCTTGACTGCGACACAGGCCGGTCCGGCCGCCTCGATCAGCGCCCGGCAGTGCTCGAGCACCGCGCGCGCAGCACGCTCCGCCGGGCTGCCCGGGCCGGCTGCCGCCGCAGCTGAGGCCGGCCAGAGCTCCGCCGGATCGGGGTCGAGCCCGAGCACGATCTGCGATCGGCGTTGCGCGACGGCGTCGCTGAGCCGCTGCGCGAACGACGCGCTCAACCAACGGCCCGCTTCAGCCGCAGCCCCGGCGTGAATCGCGCCACAGCCGTGCTCGCCACCTCGATCGGCT
>JBEKSK010000072.1:0-10254 GCA_049517155.1 Solirubrobacteraceae bacterium | reverse complement strand
CGGCGATCCGGCCCGCCAGGTCCTCGGCCTGCATGCCAGCGCAGCGGCGATCGCCGCCTTGCGCCACCGCTGGGGGCTCGACAGCTCGCTCGCCAGCCAGTTCGTGCGCTACATCGGTGACGTCGTGACGCTGAAGCTCGGGGATTCCTACGTGTACGGCCTGCCCGTCACCACGATCATCGCGCAGCGGATCGGCGAGACCGCGGGGCTGGTCGCGATCGCGACGGTCATCGCAGTGGCCATCACCCTGCCGTTGGCGGCCATCGCAGCCTCCCATCGCGACCGCGCGGCTGACCACGCGGTGCGCGGCGTTTCCGTGATCGGACTGGGCATGCCGTCGTTCTGGCTCGGCATCGTCCTGATCGAGGTATTCGCCGTGCACCTGCGACTGCTGCCGGTCGGAGGCAGCGGCTCGGGCTTGCTCGGCCATCTCGAGGCCCTGCTCCTGCCGAGCCTGACCGCGGCACTCGCGATCGTGCCGCTGCTCGTGCGCAGCCTGCGTGTCGGCATGCTGGACGTGCTTGGCGCGGACTTCGTCGCCGCCGAACGCGCCAACGGCCTTGGCGAGGTGCGCGTGCTCGTTTGGCACGTCGCTCGCAACGCGCTGATCCCGACACTCACTCTGCTCGGGCTCAACATCGCGTTCCTGATCGGCAGCACGGTGATCGTCGAGAACGTGTTCGCACTCAACGGCCTCGGGTCCCTGCTGGTCTCATCGATCAGCAGCCGCGACTTTCCGATGGTCCAGGCGATCACGCTGGTGCTCGCCGTCAGCGTCGTCGCAATCAACCTCGCGACCGACCTCGCCGCGGCAAGACTCGACCCGAGGATTCGCCTGCGGTGAACGCGCAGGCTGTCGCATCGAGCTCACGCCGCCGGCGCGCCGCAGGCCGCTGGCGCGCGATTCGCCGCTACCCGGCGCTGCTCGCGGGCCTGACCCTGCTGAGCCTGCTCGTGGCGGCCGTGATCCTCGCGCCGGTCATCAGCCCCTACCCCCCGGATCACGTGGATCTCTTCCACATCCTGGCCGGGCCGTCGTGGGCGCACCCACTCGGAACCGACGAACTGGGGCGCGATGAGCTTTCGCGCCTGCTCTGGGCCGGGCGCACAGACCTGCGCGTCGGCGCCCTCGCGGTGATCTTCCCGTTCTGCTTCGGCACCGCGGTCGGCACGCTCAGCGGCTACTACGGTGGCTTGCTCGACGCCTTTGTGATGCGGATCGTCGATGTCGTGATCGCGTTCCCGTTCTACGTGCTCGTGATCGGCCTGGTGTTCGTCGTCGGCGAGGGAACCCGGGGCATCTACATCGCCTTTGCAGTGGCTGACTGGGTCGTATACGCACGGACCGTGCGTGCCACCACCCTGGTCGTGCGCGAATCCGACTACGTCGCCGCAGCAAAGGCCGGCGGGCTCGGCGACCTGCGGATACTGCTCGGCCACGTGCTCCCGAACACGATCAGCCAGGCCATCGTGTACATCATGAGCGACGTCGTGCTCGTGATCGTTGCCGTCGTCACGCTCGGCTACCTCGGGCTCGGCGTCCAGCCGCCGACGCCGGACTGGGGCTCGATGGTCAGCGACGGACAGCAGTTCCTGACGACGCACTGGACGCTCGCGACGTTGCCGGGAATCGCCGTCGTGCTCACCGGTCTCAGCCTCTCACTCGTCGGCGACGGTCTCGCCGACCGTCTGCGGCCGCAATGAGCCCGGCGGCGCTCGAGGTGCGCGACCTGATGCTCTCCGCCGGCGATCACCACCGGCGCTGGCCGCTCGTCGACGGCGTGTCCTTCAGCGTCGATGCCGGCCATTCGATCGGCATCGTCGGCGAGTCCGGCTGCGGAAAGAGCCTGACTCTGCGGGCGATCATGGCGCTGACGCCGGGAGCGATCGCGATCGACGCGGGCACCGTGCTGCTCGGCGGTGAGGAGATCCCACTGCGCGGCCGCCGCATCCGCGCGACGCGCCGCGGCCGCATGTCGATGGTCTTCCAGGATCCCCAGAGTTCACTCGACCCGGTGCATTCCGCCGGCGCCCAGGTCGCTGAGATAGCGCGCCGCGTGCGCGGTCTGCCGCGGGCGGCCGCCTGGACACGGGCGATCGAGCTGCTCGATCTCGTCGGCATCCGCGACGCGCGGCGTCGAGCGCATGACTACCCCCACCAGCTCTCCGGTGGCATGCGCCAACGCGTGATGATCGCGATGGCGGTCGCCTCGGAGCCGCAGGTTCTGCTCTGCGACGAGCCAACCACGGCGCTCGACGTCACGGTGCAGGCTCAGGTGCTCGATCTGCTGGATGCGCTGCGGATCCAGCTGCGACTCGCGCTGGTGTTCGTCAGCCACGACCTGGCCGTCGTGGGCAGCATCTGCGAGCAGGTGGCTGTGATGTACGCCGGGCGATTCGTCGAATGCGGACCAACGCTGGAGGTGCTCGCGCGCCCGCGCCATCCTTACACGCTCGGCCTTCGCCAGGCCGTCGTCGACGCCGACGACGGCGGGCGCCTGCCGCGCGCGATCGCCGGCGAGTTGCCCGATCCCTCGGCACGTCCGCCGGGCTGCCCGTTTCATCCCCGTTGCGACTTCGCCGACGACGCCTGCGTGCAGGCGGCGGTCGAACTCGCCGTGGTCGGGGACGACGAGCGCCGCGCCGTCGCCTGCCTGCACTCCGAGCTGGTGCCAGCGCCGTGAGCACGGCGAGCCAGACGACCCCCGCAAACCTCGTCGTGCGCGACCTTCGCGTCGCGTACCGAAGCACCGGCGGCGGAGCGATCCTGGCAGCCGACGGCGTCTCGCTCTCGCTTCGAAGCGGCGAGGTGCTGGGCTTGGTCGGCGAGTCGGGGTGCGGCAAGACGACGGTTGCACGCGCGATCACCGGTCTGGTCACCCCCGAGCAGGGCGAGATCGAACTCGACGGGGCGAGGCTGGCGCGGCGATCGCGTGCCCAGCGGCGAGCGATCCAGCTCGTCTTTCAGGATCCCTTCGCGTCGCTGAACCCGCGGCGGACGGTGCGCAGCGTGCTCGCCGAACTGCTGAAGGTCCACGCCCTCGCCGACGGCGCGCAGCGCGAGCGACGCTGCGTTGAGTTGATGGAGCTGGTCGGCCTTCCGGCGGGCGCGCTTGACCGACTCCCCGCGGCTTTCTCCGGCGGCCAGCGCCAGCGAATCGCAATCGCGCGCGCAATCGCCGTCCAGCCGCGCCTGATCGTCGCCGACGAGCCGATGTCGGCGCTCGATGTGTCCGTCGGCGCGGCGATCCTCGCGCTGTTTGAGCGACTGCGCAGCGACCTCGGCCTCGGCCTGCTGCTGATCTCCCACAACCTGGCGGTCGTCGCCGCAATCTGCGACCACGTCGCCGTCATGTACCTCGGCCGCGTCGTCGAGACGGGACCGCGAGGCGATGTATTCGCCGACCCGCGGCACCCCTACACGAGGGCTCTGCTCGACGCGGCGCCCCGGCTGCGGCGGGACCGCGCCGAGGGACCGCGGCTGCGCGAAGAGGCACCGCCGCCGGGTACGCGACCGTCGGGCTGCGCGTTCCACGACCGCTGCCCGCGCGCGGAGGAGATCTGCCGCCGCGACGCACCCGTGCTGGCGGCCGTGCAGGGCCAACCGGGGCGCCTCGCCGCGTGCCACTTCAGTCACGAACAACACAGAGGAGGACGCCCACGATGAGCAGCTCGGTAGAGCGACCCACCCCCGTCGATGCCGCCGCATACGCGGCAATCGAGGACCAGCTCGCAACCCTCCTGCAGACCCGCCGCGACGTCATCCTCCTGCAGGGAGAATCGATCCTCGCCCTGGAGGCGGTCGCGCGAGGCGCGGGCGCCCCGACGGCGCGATCCCTGAACGTGGTCACGAGCCCCTACGGCGAGGCCCTCGGACGCTGGCTCGAAGCCGCCGGCGGAGCCGTCGAGAGCCTGCCGGTCGGGTTCGAACGGGCGGTGGAGCTGCACGAGGTGTCGGACGTACTCGCGCGGGGCGATATCGACATCGTCAGCGTCGTGCACGCGGAGGCCGCCACCGGCGCTCTGAACCCACTTGCACAGATCGCCGCCTCCGCGCACGCTGCCGGAGCGCTCGTGATCGTCGACGCGGTGGCGTCGATCGGCGCGGAGCCATTGCAGATCGATGCGTGGGACCTCGACGTCACTGTCGTCAGCGCCCAGAAAGCGCTTGCCGGGCCGGCCGGCGTCTGCGCCGTGGTGATCAGCGATCGCGGGTGGCGCTCGCTCGAGCTCAATCCGGCGGCGCCGCGCGACTCGATCCTTTCGCTGCTGGACTGGCGAGAGCGCTGGGTCCGACCGGGCCGCCGCCAGCTTCCCGTCATCCCCCACCAACTCGAGACGCGCTCACTCGCCGTCACGCTTGCGCGGATCGAGCAGGAGAGCCTCGAGGCGACGATTGACCGTCACTGGCGTGCCCGCGACGCCGTGCGAGCCGGCCTTCGCGCGATGGGGAGAGAACCGGGGATCGCCGACGACGACAGCGCGGCAGCCATCGCAACAATCGTCGCGAGCCCCGGCGATGTCGCGCCCGGCGAACTCCTGGCCGGTTCGCTGCGCGCCGTGCCGCAGGCGCCGCTCGAGCTCGCGCCCGGCCCGCTCGCCACGCGTGCGCTGCGGATCGCGCACACCGGCGAGAATGCCCGCCTGGCACCGGTGCTCGCCGCGCTCGCCGCGCTCGCGCTCGGGCTGCGCTCCCACGGCATCGACGCCGACGCAGACGCCGCACTTGCAGGCGCGCTGGACGGGTGGCAGCGACGGCCGGCATGAGCGAACCCGCGAGCAAACTGCGGCTCGGCCTGTTCCTGTTCGCCGCCGGCTACCACCCCGCAGGCTGGCGCCTCGCGGAGGCGCGCGCCGACGGCGCATTCGATCTGGCATTCCTCACGCATGTCGCACAGACCGTCGAGCGGGCAAAGTTCGATTTCTTCTTCCTCGGCGACGGATTGGCCAGCGACCCCGGGATGGCGGCCCTCTACCCCTCGCAGGTGGTTCGGCTCGAGCCGTTCACGATGATGGGAGCGATCGCCGCAGCGACGCGGAACGTCGGCTTGGTCGTGACTGCGAACACGACCTACGCCGAGCCCTACAACGTCGCACGGATGCTCGCCTCCCTCGACTACCTCAGCCACGGGCGCATCGCCTGGAACGTCGTCACCGGCGCCGATCCGGCTGCGGCGTTCAACTTCGGCCGCTCCGGGCATTGGGACACGGATCGCCGCTACGACCGGGCCGAGGAATTCGTCGGCGTCGTGCGCGATCTCTGGGACTCCTGGGAGGACGGTGCACTGCGGCGCGACGCTGCGTCCGGGGCGTTCGTGGACCCCGACAAGATTCATCGCATCGAGCACGTCGGGCCCAACTTCTCAGTCGCCGGAGCGCTCAACGTCGCGCGGCCGCCCCAGGGGCACCCACCGCTCGTGCAGGCCGGAACCTCGCAGCGCGCTCGCGAACTCGGCGCTACGCTCGCCGATGTCGTCTTCACGGCTCAGACCACGATCGGGGCTGCTCGCGCCTTCCGCACCGACCTGCGCGAGCGCGCGCGAGCCCAGCCTCGCCGGACCACCGAGCCGGCCGTGCTGCCCGGACTCGTGCCCATCGTCGGTGACACGACCGCGCAGGCGCAGGAGCTCTACGACCGGCTCGGAGCCTTGATCGATGCGCAGGCCGGCCTGCGCTCGCTCAGCACGCTCGTCGGCGTCGAAGCCGAGGCCCTCGCCGAGCTCGGAACAACGGCGGCGGTCGAGCGGCTACCGCCGGCCGCCGCCGGCTGCGTGGCGCTGGCCGAAGCTGCGGTCGGGCGGCCTGCGCGCACGGTCGGGGATCTCGTCCGCTTCCACCTCGCCAGCGGGCGCGGCCACCGGCTGATCGTCGGCGATGGCGCGCGGGTCGCCGACTCGATGCAGGAATGGCTCGAGGCGGGCGCCGCCGATGGCTTCAACGTCTGCCCGCCCTACCTCCCGGGAGGGCTGACCCGCTTCACGGATCTCGTCGTGCCGGAGCTCCAGCGGCGCGGGATCTTTCGCAAGGAATACGAGGGGCCCACGTTCCGCCACATCCTCGGTCTTCCGCGGCCACCCAGTCGCTTCGCAGCCAGGCGCACCTGAGCGCCTGGCGGGCTGGGCTCGTGCGAGCGCCGGCGGCCGCACCCCGGACCAGCGATCCGCGCCGGAAGGTGGGCGTCAAGACGCAACGGGCTTGCTCGGCCCCGCGCACGAGCCCCCGCGCACGAGCCCCCGCGCCCGTCGCGAACTTAGCGGGGGTTTCTCCGCGGTTTAGCCGCCGAACAGCAGCCGGCGCTTCAATGGTTGCCCATCCCCCGCGATCACAAAGGATTCCAATGAACCCCTTTTTGAACAAGAAGCTGGTGATCGCTGCGACGACCGTCGCCATGCTCGGCGGTGCAGCCGCCGCACTCGCCGCCACGCAGAGCTCCTCCGGCTCCGGCGGGCAGGCCTACGTCAACGATCTGGCCGGCCGCCTCGGCGTCACACCGACAGCGCTGAGCACCGCCATCAAGGCCGCCGACAGTGACCAGATCAACGCGGCGGTCGCCGCCGGCCACCTCACCCAAGCCCAGGCAACCAAGCTCGAGCAGCGCATCGCGCAAAGCACGAGCGCGCCGCTGCTCGGTGGCGACCTGCGGCACGGTTTCGGAGCCCGCCGGCGTGGCGGTGGCCTCGTTGATGTGAGCGCCGCCGCTTCCCAATACCTCGGGATAGGAGAGGCGACGCTGCGTTCCGACCTGGCGGCCGGCAAGTCCCTGGATGCGATCGCCAACGCGACATCCAACAAGTCGGCGGCAGGGCTGAAGGCAGCGATCATCGCTTCGCAGACGAGTCGGCTGAGCGCCGCGGTCTCCGCCGGCACGATCACCAGCCAGCAGGAGAGTCAGCGCCTGAGTGATCTCTCCAGCCGTATCGACGCATCGCTGCAGCGCACCTGGAGCGGTCAAACCGGCGGCCGCGCCGGAGGCTGGGCCCGACGCGGAGTGACAGGCGCGACAGGCTCGAGCCTGTTCGGCGCCTGAGGCGCCTCCCGGCTGAGGGCCGCGCCCGCTGGGCGTCGCGCGCCCGGACGCGGCGGGAATGCGACGCCGCGGATCAATCGCCCTCGCCCTGCTCGTCGGACACGGGCGGTGCACCAGGCTCGCGGCCCGTTCGGTCCCCAAGCACCCCGGATCCAGGATCGACACAGGGATTAGACCCTGCCCAGTCGAGCAGGCCATCTGTCGCGCCGCCGGGCGACGGGACGGCCGCGCTCGAGCACTGCGAGGAGGTGGTTGGCGCGCAAATCGGAATCAGGCCGCCCCCGATGTTCACTAACTCGATGGTCATTTTGTACAATCGAGCGGCCCCCGAACGACGAGGTCGAAAATGAGCACCACCGACGAACTGCTGAGCAACGCGCAAGCGTACGCGGAGACGTTCAACAAGGGCGACCTTCCGCTTCCGCCCGCGCGCAAGATCGCCGTTCTTGCTTGCATGGACGCCCGCCTGAACCCCTACGGCCTGCTCGGCCTGCAGGAGGGTGACGCCCACGTGATCCGCAACGCCGGCGGCGTCGTCACCGACGATGAGATCCGCTCGCTGGCGATTTCCCAGCGCCTGCTTGGCACGGAGGAGATCGTGCTGATCCACCACACAGACTGCGGCATGCTCACCTTCACCGACGACGAGTTCAAGCGTGCGGTGCAGGACGAGGTCGGGATCAAGCCCGAGTGGGCCGCGGAGGCCTTCGCGGATCTCGACGAGGACGTGCGCCAGTCGATCGCCCGGATCAGGTCAAGTCCGTTCATCCCGCACAAGGAGTCCGTTCGCGGCTTCGTGTACGACGTCCACACCGGTGGACTGCGCGAAGTCGAGGAGGCACGCTGACGTCGGGAAGGCGCGCCGGTGAAACGAGATCGAATGTTCCTGATTCTCGATCGGGATTTGGTAGAATCGTCGTCCGACCGAACGAACCGCACGGTCCGCCCCCCGGGGGCCCGGACGTCGTCGCATCCTCTCTCGCAGTCAAGCAAGGAGAACCACATGTCTGTGCAGATAGGCTCGAGCGCCCCGGACTTCGAGGCCGAAACCAGCGAAGACGCGATCCACTTCCTCGACTTGATCAGCGACCGGTGGCCCGTGCTGTTCTCACATCCGAGCGACCGCCAGATCCCACTGTCCGCGAGCCTCTAGGAGACCACCACCATGACCCTGACGATTGGCGATACCGCACCCGACTTTCAGGCTGACAGCACCGAAGGCCCGATCAGCTTCCACGACTGGATCGGCGACAGCTGGGCAGTCCTCTTCAGCCACCCAAGGGCATTCACGCCGGTTTGCACGACGGAGCTTGGATACATGGCCTCCATCAAGCCGGAGTTCGACCGACGAGGCGTCAAGATCATCGGCCTCTCCACCGATCCAGCTGAGGGCAGCAGCAAGTGGTCCGAGGACATCGCCAGCTTCCAGGGCACCGAGGTCAACTATCCGATCATCGCCGACACCGACCACGCTGTCGCCAAGGCGTACGGCATGCTGCCGGCGGACGTGGCGGGCGATCCCACTGAGCGGACACCTGCCCAGAACGCCACGCTCCGCAACGTGTTCGTGATCGGGCCCGACAAGAAGATCAAGCTCGTCCTCATCTACCCGATGACCACTGGCCGGAACTTCGACGAGGTGCTGCGGGTGATCGACTCGCTCCAACTGACCGCCAAGCACCAGGTCGCCACGCCCGCCCAGTGGCAGCAGGGCGAGGATGTGATCCTCACGGCAGCCGTGACCCCTGAGATTCAGGCCGAGCGCTACCCGGACGGCGTCAAGGCGCAGCCGCTGCCCTACATTCGGTTGGTGCCGTCGCCGTAGCCCGAGAAACTGGAAGCCCGGCGAGACGTGCTCATCGCGGGGTCGGTTTCCGACGAGGAGGCGCGCGAATGCTATCCGGACGGCTGGGAGTCCGCGACCGTTAGACCGGGTCGCGCACCAGCCGCTGTAGCCGGCCCCGAGCTACAGGGCGACGCTGAGGATCAGCCGCACACCGAGCAGCAGCAGTCCGGCGGCGAGCAGGTGCTGGATCCGCCGGCCGCTGGTGTTGCGCGAGACCCGCGCGCCGATCTGCGCACCGATGACCACGCCCACCGACAGCGACGCGGCTCGGCGCAGCCCGACGCCATGCGCAAACGAGCCGCTGAGGATGTGCGTAATCGTCGCCACAAGCGCCATGAAGGCGAGCACGAAATGGGAGGTGGCGGTGGCGACGTGCGTCGGGAAGCCCAGCGCGGCGACCATCAGCGGCACGTGGACGACGCCGCCGCCGATGCCGAGAAAACTCGAGATGAAGCCGACACCGATGCTGAGCAGCGCACCGCGGCGAACACGCGCCCGGTAGGTGTAGACGTGGCCGTCTCGGCTGCGGATCGTCCGCGGAGAACCGATCCCCGCCGCCCCCTCTCCCGCCTCCGTACTGCCCACGATCAGCCATAGCGCCAGCGCGCTCAGCGCCACTCCCATCATCACGTCGAAGCCGGGCCGCGACACGCGGTCAGCCACCAGGACGCCCAGGATCGATCCGGGCACCGTCGCAGCCGCGAAGACAAGGCCGGAGCGATAGTCGATCCGGCCCTGGCGCGCGTAGGCGGCGCTGCCCGAGGTGGCGTTGAAGAACACGACGACCAGGCTGATCGCGGTGAGCAGTTCGGGCGTGCTGTGCGGGTAGACGAGCAGCAGCACCGGCGTCAGGATGAAACCGCCGCCCGCGCCGACCAGCGTGCCAAAGACGCCCACGCCAAAGCCCAGCAGACACAGGAGGAGGGCTGTCGTCAGCGTGAACAGAGATCTGACCGGGGCTGGCTTGCGTCGGCGGCGGCGACCGCCGATCGTCGCGTCCCATTCTCGCCGCGCCGGCTGTCGCCGCGGTTGCGATGCGGTTAACCGCCCGCCGCCGGCAGATCAGCTGCGGTGCCGCGTCAGCGCGACGGCGCCGGGCCGGTCGAAGCGCGCACGACGAGCTGGGTCGCGAGTTCCACGTGAAGCGCCTCGAAGCTGCGGTTCTCGAGCAGCCGCATCAGCAGGCTCACGCCCATTCGGCCCATCTCGGCGAGCGGCTGGCGAACGGTGGTCAGCAGCGGCGTGACGAACTCGGATTCGGCGGTGTCGTCGAAGCCGACGATCGAGACGTCCTCGGGCACGCGCAGACCGCGCGCGACGACGGACTGCATCGCGCCGATCGCCAGCGGATCATTGAACGCGAAGATCGCCGTCGGCGGGT
>JBEKSK010000071.1:0-10318 GCA_049517155.1 Solirubrobacteraceae bacterium | reverse complement strand
AGGTCGAGGTAGCGGCCCATCCAGCCGGTGTTCAGATCGGCGGCCGTTGCGCCGACCTCCCAGTAGTGGCGGCTCGTGAAGTGCGACTGGTTGGGGTCGGTGTAGCCGACGGTCGGCATCACGCTGACCTTGCCCTCGCCGTGCAGCTGGGCGAGCGGCGCCGCCAGCGGGTTCCAGGTCAGGCTCGGATCCTCCGTGAACGCCGGGCCGGCGCCGGGCGCCAGCGCGAGGTCGGTGCGGAACTGAGAGTAGAGCGGGTCGGCGGCGGGGTAGAGGACCGACATCGAGTCGATGCCGCCCTGGAGGTAGACGCTGACGAGCACCGGCTGGCTGGTCACCGTGGCGGCCGCGGCGATCCCGTCGGCGAACGCCTCGGACGAGCGCAGCAGGCCCTGCCCGCCGTAGACGATCAGCGCGAGACCGGCGGAGGCGAGCACGAAACCGCGCCGCGAAAGCCCGGTCCCGGCCGGCGTCGGCATCCCCGGCAGGGTTTCCGGCAGGCCGCGGCCGGCCGCGGCGGCGCCGGCGCGCAGGAACGCCGAGCGGTCGAAGTCGCGGCAGGCGCAGGCCTGCTGTGCGGGCGTCTTGCTCATCTCAGCAGGCCTGGTAGTCGGGGCTCGCAACGACGAGGGCGCGCAACGCGTTCAGCGCGATGACCGGGTACTGCTGTGACTCCCACTGCGCGCTGGCGGCGTCGAAGCCGGCGGACTGCGCGTAGGAGCGAAGCGCCGCGACGGTCTGCTTGCTGAGCGTGGGCGAGCCCCAGTAGGCGATCGCATGCTCGGTCAGCGTGCGCGCGTCGGCGAGCGGCTTCGTCTTGCCCGGGTCGAGCACCTGCTTGGGGATGATCATCTGCGAGGTCAGGTTGAAACGGCCGAGCCAGGTCGCCGTGTTCAGCCACTGCGTCGCGTCCCAGCCGCCGACGTTGGGCGGATAGAAGGGCGTCTGGCCGACCAGGCCCGACTCCCAGACCCAGGCGTCGGTGTCGATGTAGCGGTCGATCCCGCGCAGCATCCCGGCGATCTGCACGATCGGCGGCTTCACCAGGCTCGCCCCGCCGTAGAGCAGCGGATGCATCAGCATCGCCTCGACGAGCGGGCGGATCTGCTTGCCCGAGGACACATACATCGCCGCCGCGGCGCGGGTGTCGGACGCCGGCAGCGGCTCGGGCGAGAAGTAGGACCACAGCTTCGTCACGAAGAACTTCGGGTGGTCGGGGTGCGCGAGGACCAGTCGCAGGCTGTCGCGCCAGCCGAAGTTGCCGCGGTGGTGGTAGATCACCTTGATGCCGTCGTCGTGGAGGGTCGGGTCGAAATGGAAGTCGTCGGGTTCGCCGGTCGCCTGGTTCCAGCTGTTGGTCCATCCCGACAGCGCGCGGGCGTGCTCGCGCACGTCCATCTCGGTGTAGCCGTTGCCGGCGCCGAGCGTGAAGAGCTCCTGCATCTCACGCGCGTAGTTCTCGTTCGGGTCGGCCTTGGTGGAGCCCGAGAGCGACAGCCACAACAGCATCGCCGGGTCGATCGTGATCGCCTCGAACAGCTCGGGAAAGCCCGCGAGCGCGAGCCGGCGCATGGTCCGGTTCTGATTGATCATCAGCCGCTGGGAGTTGACGCCCTCGTTGCTGGTCGCGAACCAGTCGTGCCAGGTGAGCGTCATGCGCTCGACCAGCGGCGCCTGCGTGCGCACCATGCGGTCGAGCCACCAGAGCACGTCGTTGCCCCACACGTCGTAGGGCTGTAGCGGCTTGCCGGTCTCGAGCACCGGCGCCGGGCCCGCCAGCCCGCGCTGCGCGGGGCGCGTGAGCGAGTGAACCGCTGCGCTCATGCCGAGCTTCGCGAGCTCCTTCGCCTGTCCGGCCTTCGGACCGAAGCCGGCTCGCCACAGCAGCCGCTCGGCCTGCTCGGTGGCGAAGCGCCCGCGGTAGGTCGGCAGTGAGCCGCCGTGCGTTGGCGCCGAGCGGCGGGCGTAGATCCTCCGTGGTGCGGTGGCGAGCACTGCTCTGTCATCGGCAGCTGGGGTGGGCGCTAAAGCGGTTTACAACGTCGGCCTAGCGCGAGAGCTCGCCGCGCGCGTGGTCTAGACAGGTCGGGGAGCGCCGGCGCCGCCTGAGCCGGCGCCCGCCCGCTCGCGGCGGAGCACCGACAGCAGCTCCTCGTAGGGCCCGGCGAGGTAGGCGTCGTCTCCCGCCTGCAGCTGGGTGTCGCGTCGCGGCGGATGCTCGAGCGCGCCATGCTCGCCGGCGCGCGCGATCGCGACGACGCGAATGCCAGCCGAGAGGTCTGACATCTTCGAGCCCTCGAGGCCGCCGCCGGCCGCGATCGGCAGCCGCGCGATCAGGAACGGGTGGCTGCCGACGTAGAAGCTGAACAGCACCTCGAGCCCGAGCGTCGCGCCGACGAACCACGGGGCTGCGATCGCGACCGTCGACCAGACGTGGCGGAACGCGAAGCTCTCCTCCAGGCGCCGGCCGAGCTGGCGGTCGAACACGCGCAGCACGACCGGCACGTCGAACCAGCGCTCGCCGAGACGGTCGCGCACGGCGAGGCCGGTCTCGATGTTGGTCAGGTCGTCGGAGGTGAGGATCGCGACGGCTGCAGCCCTGCCGAGGTTCACCGCCTCGAGCGTGGGGCCGAGCGTCGCGTCGCCGAGGACGAGCGGGACGCCGCGGCGGCGCACCTCGCTGAGGTAGCGGTTGGTTTCGTCGCGTTCGACCACGACCACCTCGCGCCCACGGCGCAGCAGGCCGTCGAGGACCTCCATCCCGATCGAGCCCAGGCCGATCATGACGACGTGCCCGCGCATGCCGGGGATCTTCGCCTGGCCGAGCGACTGCGCTATCCGGCGGCTGACCAGTGCGTTGGTCAGCAGCGCGAACAGCGTCGTGACGAGCGTCGTGCCGGCGACGATCAGCGCGATGCCGAACGCCTCGACCAGGTGCGGCTGGTTGGAGAAGGAGAAATCGCCGAAGCCGACCGTGGCGACGGTCTCGACCGTGAAGTACACCGCGTCGAGCAGCGAGAGCCGGCCGTGGCCGTGCGGCTGGCGGTAGGCGAAGTGGAGCACTAGGGTCGAGACGACGAGCAGCAGGAAACCGAGGCCGAGGGCGATTCGAAGCGCCCGGTCGGCTTCGGTCGCGATCGCCCGCAGCAGGTGTCGCACGCGGTGCAGGGCCCGCGCGCCGGCATGGCCGAGCGCGACGCCCGCGCCGGAATGCGCGGCCAGGTCGGCGGCCTCGAGCTCGGCCTCGGTCCCGATCAGCGTCACGCGGTCGCCGACCTCGACCGCCAAATCGCGCCCTGGGCAGACGATCAGCTCGTCCTTCGCCTGCGTGACGACGCCGAGCGGCGCCAGGCTGCCGTAGAGCTCGCGCAGGCTGGCCGCGCGCGGCGCCGTCGTTTCCACCGTCACGAACTTCGTGCTGCCGAGGTCGATGTCGTGTGCGCGGCGGCCCGTGCACACCTCGATCACCGAGGGCGCGAACAGCGAGGCGACGTCGAGGACGGTCGCGGCGCCGGTGACCTCCTCGACGGCGTTCGCGACCGCGGGGTTGTCGAGGTGCGCGACGACGCGGACGTCCGGTCGCACGTCGCGCACCAGTAGCACCGTCTCGAGCGTTCGCAGGTCGCTCGACTCGGCGCACACGACCGCTGCGGCGCCGGCGATCCCTGCATCGAACAGCGGCTCGGTCGTGTGGGCGCCGCGCGGCAGGGTGGGCACCCCCCAGCTGCGCGTCAGGCGCGTGAAGCGCTCATCGCCGCTGTCGTCGAGCACGACGACGCGCGCCCCGGCGAGGTGGATCTGCTCGACCGTTCGCAGGCCGATGTCGTGCAGGCCGCAGACGATCACGTGGCCCACCCAATCGCGCGGTTCGCCCGCGGCCTGCGGATCGCGAGTCGCCTCGCGGCGCTCGAGCGTGCCGGACATTCCGCCACACTACGAGCGCCGCGGCCAACATCGATGGGCCGACTGGAGAAAAAACGTCTCGGCCAACCCTCCCCGGTGAAGCACGCCGCCGGCGCGGTGAGCGCCCGTGCGCGAGCCGGTCCCCTCAAGCCCCGGCCGCACGAGGTCGATCCAGTGTTATGGCACCAACGCTCAGCGCTGATCGGTCGCCCGGTTCCCGCTCGCCGGCACCGCCGGCGAGTTCCGCGCCGACGGTCGCGGCAGGCCGGCGCCTGTGACCCTCGGCCGCGGCGACGACTCGCTGATGTCTGGCGGCGAACCCAACGCCGTGGGCCCGGACGACCGCTTCCTGAAGCTGATCGCGCTGGCGCCGGTGGCGATTCGGATGCTGGACGGAAGCGGCGCTTGCCTGTTCGTCAATCAGGCCTGGTGCGAGCTGACGGGGCTCGCGGCGAGCGCGGCGGCTGGCTCGGGATGGATCACCGCGATTCATCCGGATGATCGCGCTCGCGTCACGGCGGCCGCTGGTGGCGGCTTCGCGCCCGGCGAGACGCTGGCGCTTGACTATCGCATCTGCAGAGCCACCGATCGACGCGAAACCTGCGTTCGCGCCACGCGTGCCGTCGCCGGCGCGGGGCCGCGGGAAACGGTCTGGGCGGTCGTTGACATCACCGACCTGCGCGAGGCCGAGCATACGGCGCGCAACGGCCAGCTGCAGACGCAGGCGGTGCTCGACCACGTGCCGGCAGCGATATATGTCCGCGATCTCGCGGGTCGCTTCCAGATTGTCAACGCCGCCTGTGAAGCAGGCCTGGGCGCGTCGGCGGACGAGCTCATCGGCCGCACGATGAGCGGGTTTCTCGGGGCGGAGCTGCTCGCCTGGACATACGAGCAGGAGCGCCCGATCCGTGAGCGTGGCGAGAGCGTGACCTACGAGACCGCCGCGCCGCACGCGGACGGTACGAACCACTATTACGTCGCGACGAAGTACCCGGTGCTCGATGAGGACGGCGTCATAACGGGCATCGGCGGCGTCACGTTGGATGTCACCCAGCGTCGGCTCGGGGAGCTGGCGCTCGCTGCGAGGGAGGCCGAGGAGGGCGCCCTGCGGAGGGTCGCGACGGCGGTTGCGCACGCGGTTGCGCACGCGGTTGACGCGACGGCCGTGTTCGAACTCGTCGCCCGGGAGGTCAGCCAGCTGCTCGGCGTCGAGATCGGCGCCGTCGCTCGCTTCGACAGCGACGAGTTCGGCACGTTCGTCGGAGCGTGGCCGCCCAGTGCCGCAGCGGCGTTCGGCCACAGCATCGCGCTGCGCGGCGGCAACAGCGCGATTGCTCGCGTGGCGCAAACCGGTGTGGCGCAACGGCTCGAGGGCTACGCACCGCGGTCGGCCGGCGGGCCTGCCGGCGTGGAGGATCTCGGCATGAGCGGCGGCGTGGCGGCTCCGATCATGATCGCGGGCCGTGCCTGGGGGGCAGTCGGGGCCGCCACCACCGGGGGCGGACCGCTGCCGGCTGACGCCGAGCTGCGCATCGGGCGCTTCGCTGACCTCACCGCCGCCGCGATCGGAAACGCCGCCGCGTTGGAGCTCCTCAACGCGCAGGCGGGAACCGACGCCGTGACCGGTCTTGCGAACCACCGCATCTTCAACGAGCGCCTGAGTGAGGAGGCAGAGCGCTCGCGCCGCCACGGCCGGGGCCTGAGCATCGTGATCCTCGATCTCGACGGATTCAAGGACGTAAACGACACGCACGGCCACGCCGTCGGCGACCGGGTGCTCGCCGAGGCTGCCAGACGTCTCGCTGCGCAGGCCCGCCACGGTGAGCTGATGGCGCGCGTTGGCGGCGAGGAGTTTGGCTGGATCCTCCCCGAAACCGAATCGGCAAACGCCCTCATGGCGGCCGAGCGGGCAAGGCGGGCGATCGCGGAAGAGCCGTTCGCCGGCGTCGGCACCCTCACGCTGTCCGCCGGGGTCTCCTCGCTCGAGGGCAGCGGCGATGTCGAGCTCCTCATGCGAATGGCCGACCGGGCCCTCTACCGAGCCAAAGCCAGCGGCAGAAACACGACTGCTCACGAAGTAGAAGAACGCCCGGCGGTCCCCGGCGACACGCCGGCGTTGCGCCACCGCGCCAGCCGCCGCTAGCTGCTGCTGATTGCACCTCGACTGCCACGTCCGGGCGAGCGCTGATCGCGACGCCCGTCGGGCCGCCCCCGATCGCCGCTTGGCGTTGACGTCGGCGTAGACGTGGGCGCCACCACCGCCTTGATGTGCTCGGCGGCGGAATCGCCCCCTGACCCGCGGCGTGGATGCCGAGGCAGTTCGCGCCGGTGGTGTTGTCGAGCGCGATGTTGCGTAGGGGCAGCCGGAGGAGTACCTTCGGCTGGCGCGCTTGGGGCGTGCGAGGCGATCGACGCCACGGCGGTGGTCGCTGCGATCGCCTCGAGCGCTGCTGCGATCGCCTCGCGCGCTGCTGCCGCGCGAGCGCCGCGATCGCCTCGAGCGCTGCTGCCGCGCGAGCGCGGCGCGAGACGGCCAAGTGCGGGGCGGAGGGGCCGCAACGTCGCTTTCCCTTGGCCGCAGTCGGTCAGATCAGCTTCGTCGGGTGCGTCCGCCGCGCCTGAGCGCGTTCGCTCGTCCGGCCGCCGGGACGACTATTTACTTAAGTAGTTACTTACGCTATACTGGTGCGTGTAAGCAAACTATGGAGAACATATGAATACCGAAATCACTTCCAACACGCAGTACAGACCCGTCACCGTCGACGTTCCAGAGGATCGTCTGGCCGAGTTCCACGCGTTCTTCGCGCGGTTCCTGTCCGGCGAGCGCGGCCGAGGCCGCGGTGGACGCCGGCACGGCCACGGGCATGAGCACCGCCACGGCTCTCGCTGCGGCGAGCGCGGCGAGTCCTCGCAGGCAAGCGAGCCGATCGCGGCGCCGACCGAGGCCTGATGGCCGACAAGCAGGTCACGGTGGCGGTCCCCGAAAGCCGCGTGGCGGAGTTCTACGCCTGGTTCGCGGCGTTCCTGACGGCCGAGCCGGGAAGCTGGCCGGCGTCCGGGCGAGACGGGCGCCGCGGGCCCCGCGGTCACCGTCACCACGCTGGGGCAGAGCCCTGGTCGGCGCAGGACGCCGACCAGGCCGCCTGGCTCTATCACGAGCTGGCCCCACAGGCCCGGGAGCTGTTTGACCTGCTCTCCGCCGAACCGGGCAAACGGCTCGGGGGAGAGGAGATCGCCAAGCGCCTGGCCCTCGACAAGGGCGCTCACGGCGTCGCGGGCATCCTCGCGTGGCCGGGGCGCTACAGCCGCCATCTGAAGCGCGTGCTGCCGATCGCGACCGAGGGCCGCCCGGATGGCGGCACCGATTACTACATGGATCCCGAGGTCGCCGCGCTCTTCGCGGCTGCGCGCGCCGGCGGGCCGAGCGACCGCGGCGAGGACCGCCAGCACCGCCGAGCCCGCCGTCGTGAACGCTAGTGCGCCGGTCACCGCTTGGCGTGCGGCCACGGCGAGCGTCGCTGAATCAGTGTGCTGGCGGTGCCTGTCGGTTCCGGGCGGCCGCCTGACTTCGCGGCCGCCTGCTACTTGCCGCGTCGCGCTCGGCGTTGCGCGTCGTGGTGCTCACGCTCGAGCGCGCGCGCGGCTTCACGCGCTGCGCGCTGCGCCTCTCGCGCCGATTGCCACGCCGCCCGTCCCGCCTGCGACGCGGCCCGCTTGGCTTCCCGGTATTCCGGGGAGCGATTGCGCAGAGTTGTCTGCTCGCTGCGCAGCTGATCCCAGGCTATGCGCGCCTGCTTGAGCGCCGCCAGCACCTGCGCGCGGGCGTCATCAGCGGCGCGGGCGGCTTCCGCGATCTGGGCGCGCGTGCGCCGTCCGCGCGAGAGCAGGTCGAAGCTGCCGAGGCCGATATCGAGCAGCCGCGCGGCGCGGTCGAGGTCGCCGGCGATCGCATCGTTGAGCTTCTCACCACGCAATCCGGCCTCGAGGTGGCGCAGGCGTGAGTCGAAGACGACCTCCTGCAGTCCGACGAGGGCATGCGCGGCGATCGTCGGCTCGGGTTCTCGCGGATCGATGCCGGCCCACGCTGCGAGCTCCTCGGCCGCCACGGCGGCAAGTCTTGCGTGCAACTCGAGCCAGGCAGCGCGCAGCGACGGGGTGGACTCGACCATCTCGGCGAACGGCGCAATGAAGTCCTGCGCTGCGTCGGGCAGCGCTGCCAGCTGTGTGAGGTCCTCGCGCAGCACGCGCACGACGGCGCTGGTCGGCGACTCATGCTCATCGCGATCGCGCAGCGCGCTCGCGAGTCGTTCGAGGCCCTCGTCCGCCATGTCGAAGACCATCGATTCCTTCGTCGGGAAGTAGTTGTAGACGGTCTTCTCCGAGACGCCGACGATCTCGGCGATCTCTGCGACACGCACGTGCTCGAACCCGCGCGCGACGCACAGTGCCGTCGCGATATCGGAGATCTGCTGGCGGGTGATGCGCTTCTTGCGCTCGCGCAGCCCCTCCTGCGGGCGCCGCTTCCGCTCGCGCGCCTCCTGGATCGCATGCATCTGCGCAAAGGCGATCGCCACCGGTTCGCCGAGCTCGCGGACCACGATGCGATCGAGGCGATCGGCGCGCCCAGCCTCGCCGAGCGGATCCTCCTCGAGCAGCGCTTCGCGGTGATCGATCGCCTCCATGTCCATCTGCCCAGATGATACGCCGCAAATTACAGTTGCAAAAAGATTTCAGTCACTGTAGTCTGCGGGCCATGCTTGACCCGAACCTTCCGGCAATCGAAGCCACCGGGCTGACGAAGCGCTTCAAGGACTTCGTTGCCGTCGCCGATCTCGACCTCCGCGTGGAGCGCGGAAGCGTTGTCGCGCTGCTCGGCCCCAACGGCGCAGGCAAGACGACGACGGTGCGGATGCTCGCCACCCTCTCGCGCCCCGACGGCGGCAGCGCCCGCGTGGGCGGCCACGACGTCGTGCGCGAGGCGAGCATCGTGCGGAGCCTGATCTCGCTGACCGGACAGTTCGCGGCGCTCGACAAGAACCTCACGGCGCGCGAAAACCTGATGCTCATGGCCCGGCTACGCGGACGCGACCGCCGCTCCGCGCTCGCCACGGTCAACGAGCTGATAGAGCGTTTCGACATCGGCGAGTTCGGCGACCAGCTGATCAAGAACGTCTCCGGCGGCCAGCGTCGCCGCGTCGACCTCGCGGCCGGGCTGATCGATCCGCCGCAGCTGCTGGTTCTCGACGAGCCCACCACCGGCCTCGATCCGCGCAGTCGGCAGATCGTTTGGTCGACCGTCCGCGAGCTGGTCGCGGACGGCGTGACCGTGCTGCTGACCACGCAGTACCTGGAGGAGGCCGACGCACTTGCCGACCACGTCGTGCTGATCGAGCACGGCCGCGAGGTGGCCGCCGGCACGCCGGCGGCGCTCAAGGCGCGGGTCGGTCGTCAGCGCATCGACGTGATCGCGCAGGACTCGGCCGCGCTCGACGAGCTCGCCGGTGCGCTGCGCGAGTTCGAGTGCAGCGTCGCGCCCGAGCAGCGAACGATCTCGATCCCGGCACCGGGCGAGACCGAGGACCTCGCCCGCGTCGCCGCTGCCGTGCGCGACAGCGGAATCGCGGTCGATGAGATCGCGCTGCGACGGCCGACACTCGACGATGCGTTCCTCGAACTCACGGGTCACGGCGTGGAGCCCGGCGAGGCGGCACAGGAGGTACTCGTCGCATGAGCACCATCAGCCCGACGATCGCCCAGCGGCGCAGCTCCCCGCTTCGGTTCGCCCGCGACACGTTGCTGCTCACCGGTCGCAGCCTGCGCACGATCCCGCGCGTTCCGGAACGCCTGCTCGATGTGACGATCCAGCCGATCGTCTTCATCCTGCTGTTCCTCTACGTCTTCGGCTCGGCGATCCATGTCCACGGCATCAGCTACGCGGACTACATGATCCCGGGGATCATCGGCCAGTCATTGGCGTTCGGGGTCATCGGCGCCGGTGTCGCCACCTCGAGCGACATGGCCGAGGGTGTCGTCGACCGGTTCCGCTCGCTGCCGATCAATCGGCTCGCGATCATCAGCGGCCAGGTCATGGGCCAGTTCTGCGAAGCGATCCTCGGCATGGTGATCGTTGTCGGCTTCGGCCTGATCCTCGGCTGGCATCCGCACCTCAGCGTCGCTCACGCGGCCGAGCTGCTCGCCCTGATGGTTCTCGGCGTCTTTACCTTCACCTGGGCCGGCGTCTTCTTCGGCATGCTCGTGCGCTCGCCCGATGCGGTGCAGGGGATTGGTTTCATCATCGTCTTCCCACTCAGCTTCATGGCGGGCACGTTCGTCCCGATCGCCGGCATGGCGGCGATCCCCCGCGCGATCGCCGACTGGGACCCGATCTCGCCTCTGGTTGCCAGCGTCCGCAACC
>JBEKSK010000070.1:0-10404 GCA_049517155.1 Solirubrobacteraceae bacterium | reverse complement strand
CGGCATCGGCCGGGCTCAGCACGTCAACCCACTTCGGGTCGGTCTCGGTCACCACGATGCCGCCGCCGAACGCCGGGAACACGGAGTCCGGGTAGGCCACGGACTTCGGCGGGTCGTGAACGCAGGAACCGGGCGTCCCGAGCGTTGCCGTGGGGACCCGCTTGGGCGGCGTCAGGAAGACAATGCGACAGTTCGACTTGTCGGCGATCACAAGCCTGCCGTCGCTCAGCTCCTGCGCCGTCCCGGGGTCGCGCAGCTCGTCGTGCGAGCTGCCCGGATGGCCGCTGCGGCCATAGCGGTAGAACGCCCTACGGTCGGCGACGGCCAGCTGCAGCACGACGAAAGTCCCGGGTTGGGTGACCGTGATCGACCGCGCGGTCGGGCTGAGGAACGCCGCGCTCGGCCCGGTCAGACGCTGCGTCCAGGCCACGCGGCCCTGGGGCGTCAGCGCGATCAGGCGGTTGTTGTTGCGATCGGCGACGAGGATGTTTGAAGTGAGCGCCCCGGTCGAGGAGCCCGCGAGCAGATGGCCCACGCCAGTGCCCGCTGCCGCCAAGGGGCTGCCGTGGGTCGTCGTCGTCGTGGTCGGCGTACTCGATCCGCCGCCCACGAGCAGCACGATGATCACGATGACCACGACGAGACCGCCGACCACGACCGCCAGCCGCTGGCGGCCGGCGCGACGGCGCAGTGCGCGCTCCTCCGCGCGGCGCTGGGCCAGCTCGGACCTTGAATGAACCTCCTCTCCGAGGTCTCCGAGCAGAGCCGCCGGCGGCGGCAGCGTCCGATCATGCGGCACCTCTTCGCCGTCATCCCCGTACAACTCGCCCGTCGGGTGGTCTCGATCGCCATCAAAGCGCTCGCCGGGCAGGTTCCCGGGCGACTCACGCGGTTCCGGCGGATCCTCGGCGCCGCCACCGGGCCACTGCGGTGTCGAGTCGTGGCGGTGGCTGCGCCAGTCCTCCGCCTCGGACGGCGGGTGGGGAGCCGGTTCGTCCTCCGCATCCGGCTCGTCGAAGTGCCGCGGGGGCTCCTGCGGCGGATCCGCGGGCGGCGGCGGATAATGACCGGCCGGCTCCTCTGGCCGCTCCTGCGGCGGCTCTGAAGACCAGGCGTCCGGCTCCTCGCGCCCGTGCGCCGGCGCGTCATCCACGTAGCGGTCACTCGACTCCCCGAGCGGTCCTCCGGGCGGCTCGGAATAGCGGTGGCTCGACTCTTCGGGCGCCTCCCGATAGGGCTCTTCAGGCGGCTCGGCGTAGCGGTCGCCCGGCTCCTGCTCCGGCTCGCCGAACAGGTCTTCGGGCGGCTCTTCCGGTGGCTGCGCCATCAGCCGATCCCCCACTCCCCATCTTCGTGGCACATGACACCAAACAGTGTTACGGATCCTGCGGCGCGGAGCGGAAAGAATCCTTGCAGCCATCGCAGCGCCGATTCGCGCCGGGGGGTCTAGATTTGCGCCCGATCCGCGGAACGGCTCGACATGGGCGGGGCACGCTGCAAGACTTCTCCAGCGCAGCGCGTTTTGCGATGGCGCCCCGCCACGGCCGGTGGTGGATCGAGGAGCCGATCGAGCAGGAGGCAGGATGGACGATAGCGTTGTGCAGGATCACATCGAAGAACTGGTCGCCGAGGAGCGCCGGCTGTATGAAGCCGCCGGGCGCGAGGGTGGTCACACGATCGATGAACGGGCGCGCCTGGATGAGGTTCGTGTGTCACTCGACCGCTACTGGGACCTGTTGCGCCAGCGTCGCGCGCAGGAGGAGTTCGGCCTAAACCCCGATGATGTGAGCATGCGCTCCGCGGACACCGTCGAGCGCTTCAAGCAGTAGCGCTCGGGCGAGGCCGGTGGCGGAGCGACGGCCTCGCGTGCGCCCGCCCGCGACATTTACGTCGGTTGTTGCGCGTGCTCAGCCGGACTTGCGCTTCTTGCGTCCCCGCTCGACCATCGGCGGCGGCGGAGCGGCGCGCCGGCGCATCCGGTCAGACAATGACGCGGCGACGGCGATGCCGATGACGATCCCGACTACCCATACGCCGGAGGCCACGCCGATCACCAGCGCCACGGCGATTCCGATGCAGACTCCCTTGAAGTTGGGATCGAAGGTCGACATGGCGGGAAGTGTACGTGGTAGGCCCTCCCCGCCCGGAGCTCCTGCCGCAGGCTCCGGGTTCGAACGCCCGCAGATTTTGCCGCGAAGCCTCGAAGGTCCGCCCGGCGACTACTTGTATCCACGCGAATTAGATGCGAACATACGTTCGTATGGTTGCGTGCGTCCTGATTCCCCGCTTCGAGCTCGCGGTCGCCGCCGGTGGACTCGAGCCGCTGGCCGGCCGCGCGGTCGCGATCGCCCCTGAGCGCGGTTCCGGGCCGATCGGCGAGGTCTCCGGCGCCGCCCAGGCCTTTGGCGTGCGCATTGGCATGGCGCTCGGTGAGGCGCTCGCACGCTGTCCGGCGCTCGAGCTGCTCGACGCGGACCCGATCGCGGTCGCCGCCGCCTGGGAGCGCACGCTCCGCGCGCTGGAGGAAATCGGCGCGGGCGTCGAGCCCGCGCGCCCGGGCCTCGCCTGCTTCACGCTCGACGGGCTGCGCGGGCTGTACGGGGGCAGCGACGAGCTCGTGCTGGTGGCGGCGCGACGCGCGCTCGACCGCCCCGCCCGCCTGGCAGCCGCACCGACGCGCTTCTGCGCCCTGGCGGGCGCACTCGCGACCCGCCCCCGGCGCACGCTGATCGTGCGCGAGAGCGCCCGTGCGCACCTCGCGCCGCTGCCGGTCGCGCTGTTGCGCTCGCGCGAGCGCACCGCACCGCTGGTGGACTCCCTGGAGCGGCTCGGGATCTCGACGCTGGGCGAGCTCGCGGCATTCCCCCGCGCCGCCGTCGCCGACCGCTTCGGCCCGGCCGGGATCGAGGCGCACCGACTTGCCTGCGGCGAGGATCATCCGCCCCGCCCGCGGCGAATCGAGACTGCGCTGCGGGAGTCGCTCGAGTTGCCCGAGGCGACCAGCGGTCCGGCTCTCGAGCGCGCGCTCACGCTGCTGATCGGCCGTCTGCTGGCTCGCCCCGAGCGCCGCGGGCGCACGCTGCGTGCGGCGACGCTCGCCGCACGCCTCATCGACGGCGGCAGCTGGAGCGCCGGCGTCACCTTCCGCGAGGCGCTCGCCCAACCGGAGAGGATGGCGCTCGCGCTGCTGCCACGCCTGCAGGCGCTGCCCTCTCCGGCGAGCGTGCTGACGCTGGCCGCCGAACGCTTTGGCCCGCCGGCCGGCGAGCAGCGCGCGCTGCTCGATCAGGCAGGCGCCGATCGCCGTGCGCGACTTCGCGAGGCGGTCCAGCAGATGCGCAGTGCCGCCGGAGCCGACGCTGCGCTGCGCGTCCACTGCCTCGAGCTCGACTCACGCGTTCCCGAGCGGCGCGTGATGCTCACCCCGTTCGAATCGTGAGCGCGCCGCGCCGCCTCGCCCTGCCGCGCGCCGCGCGGGTGCGAGCCGCCCCCGGCGGAGCGCCGCTGGTGGTCGACGGGCGGATCATCGCGCACGTGCGCGAGTCCTGGCTGGTCGAAGATCGCTGGTGGACCGAGCAGCCGCTGCGCCGCCGCTACTGGGAGCTCGTCAGCGAATCCGGGCGTGACCTCGTCGTCTTTCACGACCTCGCCGACGGCCGCTGGTTTCGCCAGCGATGAGCGCCAAAGGCTTCGTCCGGCGCCGCCCGGGAGACGGCCAACTCCCCCTGGCACCGGCTGGAAGCGGGCGTGAGCCGTGAGCTCCCCCTACGTCGAGCTGCACTGTCACTCTGCCTACTCCTTCCTTGACGGTGCCTCGCTGCCTGAGGAGCTCGCCGCCACCGCCCTCGAGCTCGGCCATCAGGCGCTCGCGCTGACCGACCATGACGGCGTCTACGGCTCGATGGAGTTTGCGCATGCCGCACGCGGACTCGGGCTGCGACCGATCCACGGCGCCGAGCTGAGCCTCACCGACGGCCGCCACCTCACGTTGCTGGTCGCCACCGAGCGTGGCTGGCGCAACCTCTGCCGCCTGCTGACGCTCGCCCACGCCCACACCCGCGAACGCCCACGAGGGCCGACCCCGCCGGCCGTTTCGCTCGAGACGATCTGCGCGCACGCCGAGGGCTTGGTTTGCCTGACCGGCTGTGCCCAGCACGGCGTGCACGATGAAGCCGGCATGCGGCGACTGCGCGAGGCCTTCGACCGCGAACGGCTGCGCGTCGAACTGCAGCGCCCGTTCCTCGCCGGAGACCGAGCCCGCAACGGCGCGCTCGCCGCGCTCGCCGCGCGGCTGGGCCTGCGCTGCGTGGCGAGCGGCAACGTCCACGCCCACACAGCGGCGCGGGCCCCGCTCCAGGACGCCTTCGTGGCGAGCCGCCACCACCTGACGCTTGAGTCGAGCGAGCCGCTACGGCGCCCCAACAGCTCGCACGTGCTCGCCTCCCCGGCGTCGATGGCAGCCCGCTTCAGCGACCATCCGCAGGCGGTGGCCGAGAGCCGCGCCCTGGCTGAGCAACTCGATTTCGACCTCACCGGAGATCTCGGCTACCGCTACCCGGGCGTCGAGGACCAGACCGCACAGCGCCGCCTGGCGGAGCTGTGCGGCGAGCGGCTGCGCGAACGCTACGCGGGCATCGCGCTGCGCGATGCCCGCGCCCGGCTCGAACAGGAGCTGGCGGTGATCGAAACGCTCTCGCTGGCCGGCTTCTTCCTGCTGCACCACGAGATCCTCGAACTCTCACGCGAGGTCGCAGCCGAGGTTCGCGGCGCCGGCTCGGCGCGCGCGCTGCTGCCGCCGGGCCGTGGGCGCGGCTCCTCGGTCTCCTCGATCGTCTGCTACCTGACCGGCCTGTCGCACATCGACCCGCTCGCCGGTGGGCTGGCGATGGGGCGCTTCCTGAATCCCGAGCTGACGTCCCTGCCGGATATCGACATCGACTTCCCGCGCGACGTCCGAGAGGTCTTGATCCGGCGCGTCCACGAACGCTACGGGCATGACCGCGCGGCGCTCGTCGCGACCTTCCCGAGCTTTCGCGCGCGCGGCGCGATCCGCGAGCTGGGCAAGGCGCTGGGTCTCCCGCCGGGCGAGATCGAGCGCGTCGCCCGCGGCGCGGATGGCTTCGGACACGCGGTCGAGCGCGACCTCGCAAGCGCGCTGGGAACGCGCGCGCACGGCGGTCGCTGGGTCTGGCTGGCACGCCTTGCGCAGGAGGCGCTTGGGCTGCCGCGCCACATCTCCCAGCACCCGGGCGGGATGATCGTCGCTACCCGGCCGCTGATCGACTGCTGCCCGGTGGTGCCAGCGGCGATGGAGGGTCGCCAGCTCGTGCAGTGGGACAAGGATTCCTGCGCCGACGCCGGCTTCCTCAAGATCGACCTGCTCGGGCTGGGGATGCTCTCGGCGGTCGAGCGAGCGGTCGAGTCGATCGCATGTACGCGTGACGAGCGGATCGACCTCTCGCGGATCCCGTTTGACGATCCAGCGACCTTCGCTGCGATCGCGGCGGCCGAGACGACCGGCGTCTTCCAGATCGAGAGCCGTGCGCAGATGCAGTCGCTGCGGCGAACCCGGCCGGAGAACCTCGCGGAGCTGGCGGTCCAGGTCGCAATCATCCGCCCGGGGCCGATCCAGGGCGGGGCTGTGAACCCCTACATCGAACGCCGCCAGCGGCTGCGCGAGGACCCAGCCTATGAGCCGCCGTGCCTGCACCCGTCGCTGGCCGGTGTGCTGCGCGAGACACTCGGCACAATCATCTTCCAGGACCAGGTGCTCGAGGTCGCGCAGGCCTTCGCCGGCTTCGGTCCCGGCGAGGCCGACGGGCTGCGCCGCGCGATGAGCCGCAAACGCGCAAGCGTCGCGATCGAGCGCTATCGCCGCCGCTTCATCGAGGGCGCCGCCGCTCACGTCGGTGCACCCGAGGCGCTCGCCCAGAGGGTCTGGGAGATGGTTGCGGGCTTCGCGGGCTTCGGCTTCCCCAAGGCCCACAGCGCTGCCTTCGGTCTGCTCGCCTACCAGTCCACCTGGCTGCGCGTCCACTATGGCCCCGAGTTCCTGTGCGCGCTGCTCAACGAGCAGCCGATGGGCTTCTATCCGCCCGACAGCCTCGCCCACGAGGCCCAGCGGCGCGGGATCACGCTCCGCCCCGTCGACGTCAACGCCTCGCTCGCCGAATGCACCGTGGCGAGCGACGGGGACGTGCGTATCGGGCTCGGCTATGTACGCGGCGTGCACGCCGCGGAGGTCGCGGCGCTCGTGCGCGCGCGCGAGGAGGGCGGCCCGTTCGTCAGCGTCGCCGAGTTGGCCGCCCGCGTTCCCGCGGCGCGCCCCTCGCTCGAGCAGCTCGCCTGGTCTGGAGCCTGCGATGCGCTGGCCGGCGAGCGCCGCCGGGCACTGTGGGACCTGGGTGTCGCGACCCCGGGCCGGCGCGTTGCCGGCGGCACCCAGCTCGCGTTCGCATTCGATGCCGGGGCGGTCCCGCAGCTGCGCGAGCTTGGCCGCTGGGAGGCGCTGCTGGCCGATTACGCAACCAGCGGCGTCACGTTGAACGACCACGCGCTGGCGATTCTGCGCCCCCGCCTGCCGGGCGTCGCCACCAGCCTGCAACTGGCAGGTCTCCGTCACGGCGCACAGGTCACGATCGCCGGGCTGGTCGTCGCCCGCCAGCGCCCGGAGACGGCCGGCGGGGTCGTCTTCATGCTGCTGGAGGACGAGCACGGATCGGTGAACCTGATCGTCCCCGCAGCCCTCTATGAGCGCGCTCGCCACCTGGTTCGCGCCGAGCCGCTGATTCTCGCCCACGGCCGTCTCGAACGCCCGCCGGCCGGCAGCGGCACGATAAACGTGCTCGCAAGCGAGTTGCGCACGCTGGACGGGGAACTGGCCACGATCGCCGCGGCGCCGATCGCCCGCCTGCCTGCGCGCGATGTCCACTCCCCGTCGGTGCCCGGCGAGGGGAGCGCGCCAGCCGCCGGCTTTCGCGCGGTCGCGCCGCCAATCCAGAGTTTCGGCAGCGGACGCCGGCGCTAGTGCGCCGCGCCGCCCACACTCAGGCCGGTCGCCGCGCCCGGTCGGAGATCAGCAGCAAGAGCGCAAGCAGGACGAGGTTCATCACGACCGAGGAGCCTCCGTAGGCGACGAACGGCAACGTCACGCCGGTAAGCGGGATCACAGCGGTCACGCCACCGACGATCACGAACACCTGCATCGCGACGATGAACGACAGGCCGGTCGCCAGCAGCTTGGAGAACGAGTCGCGGGCGAGCGTTGCGATCTTCAAGCCGCGCGCAATGAACAGCAGGTAGGTCACGAGCAGCCCGATCGCGCCGACGAGGCCCACCTCGTTGGTGATCACGGCATAGATCGAGTCGCTCTCGGCGACCGGGATCAGGCCGATCAGCGACTGGCCGAAGCCGACGCCGAGCAGCCCGCCGTCGGCCTGGGCGAACAGCCCGTTGGCGAGCTGGTAGGAGGTGCCGCTCTTGTACAACGTCGCGCTCAGCGGGTGCTCCCAGGCGATCACGCGGTCGTGGATATGCGCGACATGGGTCCCGAGGTAGTAGCCGCCGAGCGCGAACAGGATCAGCCCGAGAAAGGGGAACGAAAAACGTCCGGTCGCGACGTACAGGAGCGCCAGGAAGGCGCCGAAGAACATCAGCGAGGTGCCGATCTCCCGCGTGACCAGGAGCATCGCCATCGCCGATCCCCAGACCAGGAGCAGCGGCCCGAACTGCTTCATCGGCGGCAGCGTCAGCCACAGGATCCGCCGCCCCGCTGTGACCAGCACCTGGCGGTTGTCGCGCAGGTAGGAGGCGAGAAAGACGACGATCGCGATCTTTGCGAACTCGGACGGCTGGAAGCTCAGGCCGCCGACATGTACGGCGAGGTAGACGCCGTTCTGCTGCCCGCCGATCACCGGCAGACGGGGCAGCAGCAGGGCGCCGACGCCGACGATCGCGATCAGGTAGCGGTAGTTCTCCAGGCGCAGGTAGCGCCCGTCGCGCAAGGCGACGATCGTGATCGCGAACAGCACAAGGCCGACGACCAGCCATTGCGCCTGGTCGCGCGCGAGCGTTGGGTTGATCCTGTAGATCTCGACGATCCCCACGCTCGCGAGCGCGGCTGCGAGCGGGAAGAGGTAGGGGTCGGCGTAGGGCAGCGCGCGACGGATCACCATGTGGCCTGCGAGGCACAGCGCGAGAAAGGCGCCACCGTAGGTCAGCGAGACCGTCGAGAGCGTGTTGCCGGACTGGATGAAGATCGCCGCGAAGCCGGCGGTCACCAGCAGCGCCGCCGGCAGCAGACCGATCAGCTCTCGGTTGCGAGCGCTGAGCACCGCCGAAGGTTAGTGCCTGGGCGCGCCGGGGGCCCGGCCTGGGCGCAGTCTCAGCGCGCGCCGTCGAGCGCAGCGTTGACCAGCGCGTCGGCCTGTGCGTTCTGTTCGCGCGGCACCGAGCGGATCGACCAGTGCTCGAACGCCCGCAGCGCGGCGATGGCCTGGGCGTGCAGCGGACGCATGTCGGGGTGCTTGACCTTGTAGACGCCGCTCAGTTGCTTGGCGACCAGCTCGGAGTCGTTGATCAACTCGACGTCGGTCGCGCCGAGCTCACTGGCGCGGCGCAGCCCGAGCAGCAGGCCGCGGTACTCGGCGACGTTGTTGGTCGCGACACCGAGCAGTTCGCTGGCCTGCGCGAGGCGTTCACCTTCGGGAGTGCTGATCACCGCCGCACCGGCGGCCGGTCCCGGATTTCCCCGGGAACCGCCGTCGACGTGGACGACCACCCTCACGCTGCGGTGATCAGCGATCCTTCGCCGAGCAGCGGGGCGAAATCGCCGCCGGCGCGACGGCGGCGACGATCGCGAAGCTCGCGCTGCTGACGCACCTGCGCGTCGGCAGAGGCGCGTCGCGCGCGGCGGTCGCCCTGGCGGCGGTCGACGATCACCTCGACCTCGGCGTTCTCGGCGTAGTGCGCAGAGAGACGCTCGAACAGCTGATCTTCAAGTTCGCGGGGAACGACGGAATAAATCATGCCGCGCAGCTTACACTGCCAGCGCAAGCCTGCCGTCGGGGTCGGCAGCGGCGTTGGCTTCGGCGAGGTCTGCGTCCAGCTCCGTCAGCTCGTAACCCTGGGCACGGCGATGCACGATATCCCCCTCGAGATCGGCCTCGAAGCGATACCAGCACAGCTCCCAGGCGACGAGGATCTCGACCAGCACCTCGTTGTGCACCGGGCCGACGTGCACATACGGCGCACCCAGCGAGCGGATCACGCCAAACAGCGTCTTGCTGTGCTCGCTGGCGTTGAACAGCGTCACCGCTCGCGCGAGCTGGCCGTGCTGGTCGGCGGGCACGGCGCGCACGTGGCGCTCCGCGGCAGCCAGCTCGACGCGATCGCCGGACGCCGCCGGGCCGTGGTTGTCCTCCAGGCGCGCACGCAGGCGACCGACGAGCGAGCGTGCGCGGACCGTGCGAGTTGCCAGCGCACTCGCGACGGTTGCGCCCTCGCGGATCCAGCCTTCACCCAGTGCCCGCGGCGTGCACAGCTCGCAGACGGTGTGAATGTCAGCTCCGCTGCGGAACGATGCGGCGTGCTCGCCGCGCAGCAGCGAGCGCCCGCAGACCTCGCATGTGATGGGCGGTTGGCTGGTTTGCAGCTGGCGGGTCGCCATCGCGAGCACCCTATCGCAGCACGCCGGCTGCCACCGCCGGCGAGCCCGCGCGCTTACGCGCGCACGGGCTCGGTTGCCGCCGCGCCGAGCACCTTTGACACAAGGTGGCCGGGGACCTCCTCGTAGCGCAGGAACTCCATCGTGTAGTCGCCCTGTCCACCGGTGATCGAGCGCAGATCCGGCGCGTAGGCCAGCAGTTCCGCCATCGGCAGCTCGGCCTTGATCTCGGTGATGGAGCCGTTTGGCTCCATCCCCTGCGGGCGTCCACGGCGCGAGTTCAGATCGCCGATCACGTCGCCGACGGTGTCCTCTGGAACGCTGATCGTGACCGCCATGATCGGCTCAAGCAGCACCGGATTGGCCTGCTCGAGCGCCTGCTTCATCGCCAGCGAACCGGCCAGCTTGAAGGCGAGCTCGGAGGAGTCGACGGTGTGGAACGACCCGTCGAACAGCGTCACGCGCACGTCCTTGACCGGATAGCCGGCCAGCACGCCGTGCTCCATCGCCTCGCGGACGCCCTTCTCCACGGCCGGGATGAACGAGCCGGGGATCGCCCCGCCCTTGATGCGATCGACGAACTCGAAGCCACCGCCCGCCTCGAGCGGCTCGATCTCGATGTGGCAGTCCCCGAATTGGCCGCGCCCGCCGGACTGCTTCTTATGGCGCCCATGGGCTTTCGCCCCGGCGCGAATCGTCTCCTGATAGGGCACGCGTGGCGGTTTCAGCGTGACCTCTGC
>JBEKSK010000069.1:0-10416 GCA_049517155.1 Solirubrobacteraceae bacterium | reverse complement strand
CCGTTTGCGCTGCTGGCGTTGCACGGCGCGCTGGCGACGGTCGTGCTGGTGGTTGTCTGGGCCGGCGCCTTCGGCGGCACGATGCTGCAGCTCGTCTGGGCCGATCATCCAAAATGGGTCGCGGTCGTGGTCTCGATCGCGCTCGGCTGGGTCGCGGTCGCCACGCTGACGCAGCTGCCGGCGAGCATCGGCTGGTGGGCGATCGGCGCCCTGGTGCTCAGCGGTGCGCTGTATACGGCCGGGGCGGTGATCTACGCGCGCGAGCGGCCCAACCCGAAGCCTGGCGTGTTCGGCTACCACGAACTCTTCCACGCGCTGGTGCTGGCGGCCGCGGCGATCCACTACGCGGTGGTCGCGTTCGTCGTGCTGCCACTGGGCTGAGCGCGCCGGCGGGCGCGCGTGCCCGCGCACGCGGACTCAGCCGGGAACGACAGTCACAGGGCAGCGCAGACCGGGTGCTCGCGCCAGACGTGCGTCCGCCGTCAGCAGGCTTGCGTCAAGCGCCTCGGCCAGCGCCACATAGGCGGCGTCGTAGGCGGAAAGCTGCTCGCGCGCCTCCCACACACGGTCGGCGAGTGAGAAGGCCGCGTGCCTCGTCACGGCGAGGCGGCGCAGCACGTTCAGCGCGGCCCAGCCCTGGTCGGCATCGATCCGGCCGGATGCGACCTGCCGGCGCAACGCATTGGCGACCTCGGAGTCGATCAGGTGCGGGGCGTGGAGCGGTTCCTGCGCGAGCGCCCGCCGCGCGGGGCCGGCGTTGAGCAGCGCCGACACCGCCGCCGAAGCATCAACCACGATCACGGCGACGCCCGGCCCGCTTCCACCTCCGACACGATGAGCTTCGCGTCGACGCCGAGGTCCGGGAGGGAGGCGAGCAGCGCGGGGTTGTCTGCCCTGCGCGAGATCGCGGCGAGCTCGCGCACCGCCAGCGCGCTCACCGACATTGCGTCGAGCGCCGCAAGACGCTCGAGACGCTCGACCACCTCGTCGGGCACGTTACGCAGGTAGAGAGTCCTCATGTCGCAAAATGCTAGCAAACTGCTAGCGGTCCGGTGATCGCAACCCCGCTCGGCAGGGGCCGTCCGCAAGCCATGCTTGCCAGCGCCCGCCGGAGCTTGCGCCCACCATCGCGGCGCGGCGCTCAGCTGGGCCCCCGGCGCGCTGCGGCGGGGCTCACTCGACCCCGACGCGCGGACAGCTGCGCGCCAGCGCGCAGACGCCGCAGGCCGGGGCGCGCGCGAAACAGGTCCGGCGGCCATGACGCAGTAGGTTCATGTGCAGCTCGAGCTCCTCGCCGGGGCGAGCCAGCGCGAGCATCGTGTCGTGGAGCTCCTCGAACGGAGCGCCTGGACGCAGCAGACCGAGCCGCGTCCCGACCCGCGCGACGTGAGTGTCAACAGGGACGTCGTGGAGGCCGAAGCTGAACAGCAGCACGCAGGCCGCCGTCTTTCGGCCCACGCCCGGGAGCGCGCAGAGCGCAGCGCGGCTGTCGGCGACCGGCGCGTCGCGCATCCAATCGAGGCTGAGCGGCTCGCCGATCGTTTGCAGGATCGCCTGGATCCGCACGGACTTGACTTTCGAGATGCCGCCCGGACGGATCGCCTCCTCGACGTCGGCGAGCGGCGCATCGCGCACCGCCCGCCAATCGGTCGTCCCGGCTCGGGGGTCGCCGAAGCGCCGGCGCAGCGCGATGAAGGCAACGTCGCGATTGCGGTCGTTGGTGCTCTGCGAAAGCACGGTCAGGATCAGCTCGTCGAGCGGGCGCTGGTGGGGAGCCGCGGTGGGTGAACCGTAGATCTCGCGCAGGCGCTCGCGCAGGCGCACGACGCGGGCGCGGGGCGGCCGGGCGTAGACGGAATCGCTCACGCCGCTATCCTCGCGCGTCGGCATGGCGGAGGTCACCCACCACACCGGCGAGATCGACGGCGAACCCGTCAGCTGGCGCTCCGCGCCCTGCGAGGACGACCCCACGCTCTACGTCCACGGCGTGCCGAACACGTCGCTGATGTGGCAGCCGTTCCTCGAGCGCAGCGGCGGCGTGGCGATCGATCTGCCCGGCTTCGGCGACACGATCAAGGCCGCCACCTTCCCGTTCTCGATCGCCGGCTACGACGGCTTCCTCGAGCGCTTCCTCGACTGGCGCGGGCTGGACCGCGTCAACCTCGTGATGCACGACTGGGGTGCCGCGGCGCTCACCTTCGCGCAGCGCGCACCGGAACGCGTCGGGCGGATCGTGCTGATCGACGCGCTGCCGCTCTTTGACGGATACGAGTGGCACCGCGTCGGGCGCATCTGGCGCACGCGGGTGCTCGGCGAGCTGGCGATGGGCAGCCTGACGCCGCGCCTGTTGCGCCGGGCGCTGCGCTACGCCAACGCCACGCCGATCCCCGAGCGCGAGCTGCGCGCGATGTACACGACGCTCGACTACGGCACGCAGCGGGCGGTACTCAAGCTCTACCGCAGCGTGAAGCCGGGGACGCTCGCGAGCGCCGGCGCGAAGCTGGGCGAGCTCGACGCCCCGGCGCTGATCGTGTGGGGGGGGCGCGATCCCTACATCCCGGCGCGGGCCGCCGCCCAGTACGCCTCGGCGCTCGGCGGCGAGTGCGAGCTGGCGCTGCTCCAGGACGCCGGGCACTGGCCGTGGCTCGACCGGCCGGATGTCATCGAGACCATCGCAAGTTTTCTGGCGCAAAGCTGAGCGGCCCGATACGATCAGGCCGGATGACGGCTCGCCTCGCTCTCATGCGGGGACGCGTTTTGCCGAACGGACGGGTCGATCTGATGCGTCAGTGTGCCCTGTTCGGCTTCGCGTACCTGCTCTACCGCCTTGTCGAGGGGATCGTGGGCGGCAACACCGTCGTCGCCTTCGCCCACGCCCGGGAACTGGTCTCGCTTGAGCGCTCGCTGCACGTCTTCGTCGAGCCTCAGATCCAGGCCTGGGCGACGAGCAGCCACCTGCTCGTGGTCGTCGCGGCCTATGTCTACATCAACGCGCAGACCACGATCCTGGTCGCACTGCTCCTGTATCTCTATGTGGCGCACAACCGCAGTTACTACTTCGCGCGCAACATGCTGTTCGTCGGCATGGCGATCTGCCTGCTCGGCTATGGCCTGTTCCCGACCGCGCCGCCGCGCTTCATGCCGGAGTGGGGCTTCATCGACACGATCAGCCAGGTCACCGGCGTTTCCGGCAACAACACGATCGCGAAGATCTTCTTCAACCCGTACGCGGCCGTGCCGTCGATGCACGTGGCCTACGCGGTGATGCTCGGCTGGACGCTGGCGCGACTGGTCCGCCGCCGCGTCGCCAAGGTCCTGTGGGCGCTGTGGCCGTTCTTCATCACCTTCCTGACCGTGATCACGGGCAACCACTTCCTGCTCGACGCCGTGCTCGGGCTGGCGGTCGCGGGCGTCTCGTTCGTCGCCGCCCGGGCGCTGGCCGCGTTGCGACCGCACGCCTGGACATTCCGCACCCCGGCGCATGCGCCCGCCGCGACTCCCCAGCATGCGCCCGTCGCGGTGACGTGAGCACGCCGCCGGCGACGGAGCGCCCGCCGCGGCGGGAACGCCGCGTGATCGCGCCACTGGGATCGGGGCAGGGGCGGGCGATGATGCGCAACCGGCTGATCGACTCGCGACTGACGCCGAACGCGATCTCGCTCACCGGGCTCGCGCTGAACCTGATCGCCGCGGTGCTCGTCTGGCGCCAGCTGTTCTTCCTCGGCGGACTCGCCTTCATCGTCGGCTCGATCATGGACACCCTCGACGGGCGCTACTCGCGGATGTCGGGCAAGGGCACAGCCTTCGGCGCGTTCCTGGACTCCACACTCGACCGCTGCGAGGAGGGGATCGTGCTGACCGCGGTCGCCGTCAGCTTCGCTCGCCAGCACAACGAGCTTGCCGTCGCCGCCGTCGTCGTGGCCGTGCTGGCGTCGCTGATGGTTTCCTACACGCGCGCCCGCGCCGAGGCGCTCGGCGTCGAGTGCAAGGTCGGCATCGCGACCCGCGCCGTGCGCGTCGTGATCCTCTCGATCGGCCTGGTCTTCGCCCGCGGTGCGTCGCTCGGCCACTTCGACCTGCTCGTCGTGGCCGTCTACGTGCTCGCGATCCTGAGCACGTTCACCGTGTTCCAACGCGTCATCCACGTCCACGGCGAACTGAGCCGAATGTCCTCGTGAGCGCAGCGGCAGCGCGCCAGCGGGCTGCTGCATGCGCCCCGTCGGGCGTAACCGCAAGGGCCTCGGCGAGTAACCTCTGTTTGAGAATTCGAGAAGGGATGAACAAGTGAGCGTCAGCACCACAAACGGCCATGCGGCCCACACCAACGGCGCCGGCGGCCGCCAGCAGGACAAGGTGCGCGTCGCCATCATCGGCGTCGGCAACTGCGCCTCGGCCTTCGTCCAAGGCATCCACTACTACCGCGATGCCGACCCGGCGCAATCGGTTCCGGGCCTGATGCACGTCGATCTTGGCGGCTACCACGTCCGCGACATCGAGTTCACCGCAGCCTTCGACATCGATGCGGAGAAGGTCGGCAAGGATCTCGGCGAGGCGATCTGGTCGGGCCAGAACAACACGATCAAGTTCGCCGATGTGCCGCCGGCGCTCGGTATCGAGGTTCACCGCGGGATGACCCACGACGGTCTCGGCAAGTACCTCTCGCAGAAGATCACCAAGGCGCCGGGCGAGACCGCCGACATCATCGGCATCCTGCGCGACACCCACACCGATGTCGTCGTCTCCTATCTCCCGGTCGGCTCCGAGCAGGCGACCAAGTGGTACGTCGAGCAGATCCTCGAGGCCGGCTGCGGCTTCGTCAACTGCATCCCGGTCTTCATCGCACGCGAGGACTACTGGAACAAGCGCTTCAAGAAGGCCGGCCTGCCGATCGTCGGCGACGACATCAAGTCGCAGGTTGGCGCGACGATCGTGCACCGCACGCTCGCGCGCCTGTTCTACGACCGCGGCGTCGAGCTGGAGCGCACCTCGCAGCTGAACGTCGGCGGCAACATGGACTTCTTCAACATGCTCGAGCGCGAGCGCCTCGAGTCCAAGAAGATCTCCAAGACCAACGCCGTGACCTCGATCGTCGGCCACGAGATGGCTGCCGACGACGTCCACGTCGGTCCCTCGGACTACGTGCCGTGGCTGACCGACCGCAAGTGGGCGCACATCCGTCTCGAGGGCCAGGCGTTCGGCGACGTGCCGCTGAACCTTGAGCTCAAGCTCGAGGTCTGGGACTCGCCCAACTCGGCCGGCATCGTGATCGACGCGGTCCGCTGCTGCAAGCTGGCGCTCAACAACGGCGTCAGCGGCCAGCTCGACGGCCCGAGTTCCTACCTGATGAAGTCGCCCTACAAGCAGCGCCCCGACGAGATCGCCCGCGCCGACACCGAGCGCTTCATCGAGCGCTACGCCCGCGCGGCGGCGAAGCCTCGCACCGCGAAGGCACAGGCCAAGACGAAGAAGTAGGGGCGCCGCGCCCGCGGCGCGAGCGGTGTCCGAGGCAAGCGGCTCTGGGCGGCCGCGGCCGTCCGGACTCACGCGGCCGCGGTTCGGGCAGCCGCGGCCGTCGGGACGCATGGGGCAGCGCGCGGCGGCGAGCTTGGTCAGCGCGCTGTGTCTCGAGCCCCGGCGCGGACCCTGGCAGATCGGCGTCGCTGCGTATGCTGGCGGCTGTGCCGTTCGCGATCGCACAGGTTTCGCCGCACCCGTGGGAGGCTCGCACCGAGCTTGGCGTCTACATCGAGCGGGTCGCCGCCGAGCTCGCGTCCCGCGGCCACCGCGTGCTGGTCGTCGCGCCGTCGCAGTCGGCCCGCAGCGCCGCGGCTTCGCGGCGCGAGCTTCGCGACGCGCGCGAGGACCCCTCGCGCCTGCTCGGGGACGGCGGCACCGCGGGCCTGTTCCTCGCCGGCGAGGTGCTCTCGCCGACGGGGCGCGGCGCGGGCCTGCCCGTCGATGTCGCCCGCACGCTCGAGGAGCTGCTCGCCGTGCTGCCGCTGGACTTCGTCCACGTGCACGAGCCGTTTGCGCCGAGCGCCGCCAGCGCCGCGCTGCGCCACTCGCGGGCGCTGAACGTCGGCAGCTTCCACGCCCCCAGCGAGCGGCTGCTCTCGACCCAGGTCGCCCGCCGCTTCGTCGAGCTGTTCTTCGGCCGCCTCGACGCGCGCGTCGCGAGCTACGCCGCGACCGCGGCGCTGATGGAGTCCCATTTCCCCGCCTCCTACCGCGTGATCACGCCGATGGTGGCGCCGAGCGCCGCGCCCCGCGAGCGCTCTGCGCGGCTGCGGATCGCGTTCGTCGCGGCTGAAGAGCGCGCGGCCCTTCGCACCTTCATGCGGGCGCTTCGGCGCCTGGGTGGCGACGCCGACTGGGAGGCGACGGTGCTCGGGAGCGCCGGCTCCTCGAGCCAGGTCGCGCTGCGCGCCGATCTGCGAGCGCGCGTTGCCTTCCTCGAGGGCGGCCAGGAGGAGCGGGCGGCCGTGCTCGCGAACGCCGACGTCGTCGTGCTCGCCTCGGCGGGCGCGCTGACCGCCCCGGGACTGGCGCTTGAGGCGATCGGCGCCCGCGTCGTGCCGCTCGCCTCGCGCGTGGACGTCTACGAGGAGGTGCTCGCGGGCGGCGAGCGCGGGCTGCTGTTTTTGCCCGGCGACGTCGACACGCTCGCGGCGCAGCTCGCCCGGCTCGCCGGCGACCGCGCCCTCGCTGAGCGCCTCGTCGCCGCCGCCGACGACTTCCGTGCCTCGCTGACCGTGGCGCGTGTCGTCGATGCGCTCGAGGAGGTCTATGAGAGCGTCGCGGCGCGCCGGCGCGAGCCGCGCGCCGGGCGAGCATCCCGTGCCCGGCGGGCGATGATCGACGTCGACCTGCACATGCACACCGACCACTCCTCCGACTGCGCGACCCCGGTCGAGGTGCTGCTCGCGACCGCCAAGGCGGAGGGCCTGGGAGCGATCGCGATCACAGACCACAACGAGATCTCCGGTGCCATCGAGGCGCTCGGCAAGGCCGAGGGGATCAAGGTGATCGTCGGCGAGGAGGTCAAGACCGCGACGCAGGGCGAGGTGATCGGGCTGTTCCTGCGCGAGCGGATCCCGCGCGGCCTGAGCCTCGAGCAGACCGTGGCCGAGATTCACCGCCAGGGCGGATTGGTCTATGTGCCTCACCCCTTCGACCGCATGCACACTGTGCCCGGCTACGAGCACCTGCTGGCGATCCTCGAGGACATCGACGCGATCGAGATCTTCAACCCGCGCGTCGCGATCGGCTCCTTCAATGAGGAGGCGGCCCGCTTCGCCGCCAAATACCGGCTGGTCGCCGCGGCCGGATCGGATTCCCACGTCGCCGCGGGCCTCGGCTCGGTCCGCGTGCGGATGCCCGACTTCGACGGCCCGCAGGAGTTCCTCGAGTCGCTGCGCGATGCCGAGATCCACACCAAACCATCGAGCCTGCTCTACGTCCAGGCGCTGAAATTCCTCGAAACGAAGGCGACACCGCAGGCCGCCCGCCGCGCCCGCCGCGCCCGCCGGGTGCGCCGCGCGATGCGCAAGTCCTGATGCACCCCCAAGGACAACCCTGCGGGCCGGGGAAGTTGATCCGGTCCATGCCTGCGACCGACGACGAGATACGCGAGAAGTACCTCGAGCGCGCGATCCGCGAACTGAACCTCCTCACACGCGACATCCAGTCGTGCGAGCGCTGCCCGCGCGGCTCGATGATGCCGGTGCTGGGCTCAGGTCATCCCCAGGCCGACATCATGATGGTCAAGTACGCGCCGCGACCTTCGGAGATCGAGGAGGGCGTCGCTTTCTACGGGCGCTCCGGCAGCGCACTGATGAAGTCGCTGCGCCGTCTCCAGATCGATCCACTCGCCGTCTACGGCACGCTGTTCGTCAAGTGCCCGGTCTCGGACACCTCGCTCGCCGACCCGAGCTGCCTCGCGCGCGTCGCCGAGGAGATCGCGATCGTCTCACCGAAGCTGATCGTCACGATGGGCGAGGACGCCCTCTACGCGCTCGACGAACTGATGCTGCCGCTCGCGCACCCGCTGACGCCGCGGATCGGCGAGATCCAGCAACTGACACCCCAGATCGCGGTCCTGCACGTGCCAAACATCGACCAGGCGCTCGACGACGAGCGCGCCAAGCGCGCGTTCTGGGCTTCGTTCCGGGTGCTCGGCGACTGGTACGCCGAGCTGCCACCGTACTGAGGTCGCCGTCGCGCGCAGCTGCGCAGCTCCGGCGCGCGCTCGGCGCGCCAGCCGGGTGACGTCGGGGCGACCGTCCGCACAATGCGTCACGGGATGCGTGTCGCTTCCCGCTAGGCTGAGCGGGCATGGCACGTCTGGTCGGGATCAACCATGTGGCGCTCGAGGTCGGCGAGGTGGATGCCGCGCTCGCCTGGTACGGGCGCTTCTTCGAACTCGAGCTGCGCGGACGAGCGGGCGCGCAGATGGCGTTCATCGACATCGGCGACCAGTTCATCGCGATCTCGGCGGGACGCTCGCAGCCTGCGGATCAGGCGCGCCACTTCGGGCTCGTCGTTGACGACAAGGAGGCTGTGCGCGCGGCGCTGCGGCGTGAGGGCATCGACGTGGCGGCATCCGGCTCGCTCGACTTCCGCGACCCGTGGGGCAACAGCGTGCAGGTCGTCGACTATCGCGAGATCCAGTTCACCAAGGCGCCGGCGGTGCTGAAGGGCATGGGCTTGGATGGTCTGGACAAGACCGACGGCGCGCTCGCCGAGTTGCGTGGGAAAGGGCTCGCCGGCTGAGGCGATCGTGCCCGGTTCACCCCTCGGGGGCGCGGACGACCTGCACCGAGGTCACGGTCGCTACAGCCTTCGGCATGTGAGCTAGCAGTCCGCGCCGCCGGCGGCGCCGCGTGCGCTCAGCCCGGCTGCGCTGTTTGTACGACCTCGAATGAGAGCAGCTGGGAGTGAGCCGCAACCGGCCCGCCGGTCGCGGCGGCCGCCTGCGCGTGGCCGCGCGTGAATGCCGGGCTCTGGACCCATGCCTGGTAGTGCTCCTCGCTGCGCCAGCGCGTGTAGACGTAGTAGCGGGTCTCGCCGGCGGTCGGGCGCAGCAACTCGAAGCCGAGAAAGCCGGGCATCTGCTCGACCTCCGAGGCGCGATTCGCGAAGCGCTCTTCGAGCGCGGCGCCGCGGCCGGGCTCCACCTCGATCGCGTTGATCTTCACGACCTCCATGGCGCTCGACTATACCCGCGTGAATCCGCCCAGGTGGTGGCGCTTGACGGCACCTCCTCTGACGGTCGAGCAGGTTGAAGCTCTGGCGGCGGACTCGTGGCGGACGGAGCCCGTCAGCTCATCAGGAGCACTATCTTGCCGAGCTTGCCGCCGGCGGCGAAGCTGGCGTAGGCGTCGGCAACCTGCGCCAGCGGGAAGGTCGCGGCGACCGCCACGGTGACCGCACCCGATGCGAGCAGCGGCAGCACGCTGCGCTCCATCCGCCGTGCGGTCAGCGCCTTCTCCTCGAGCGGGCGGGCGCGCAGCGTCGAGCCGGAGATCGTGGCGCGCTTGAACATCAGCACGTGCATGTCCAGCTCGGTGCGAGAGCCGGCGCCCATCCCGATCGCGACGACCCGGCCGCCCTGCGCGAGGGCCTGCAGGTTCTCGGCGAGGTTTGGCGCGCCGACCAGCTCGAGGATCACATCGAACGGGCCGTGCTCGGCGAAACCCTCCGGCGCGATCGCCGTGGCGCCGAGCGCGGCGACGCGGTCGCGTAAGCCGCCGTCGCGGACCGTCGCGTGGACCCGCGCCCCGGCCGCCGCGGCGAGGCCGATCGCCGCGGTGCCGACGCCGCCGGCGCCGCCGTGGACGAGCAATCGCTCGCCGGCCTGGAGGGCGGCCTGGGTGAACAGCGCGTCGTGCGCGGTCGTGAAGGTCTCCGGCACGCCGCCCGCGGCAGGCCAGTCGAGCAGCGCCGGAACCGCCATCAGGATCCGCTCGTGCACGAGCGCAAACTCGGCCTGCCCGCCGCCGCCGACGATCCCCATCACGCGATCGCCGATCGCGAAGCGATCCGCGCCGGGTCCGAGCGCCGCCACAACGCCCGCCAGCTCGATCCCGGGAATGTCGGGCGGCGCGCCCGGCGGAGCCGGATAGCGTCCGGCGAGCTGCATCAGGTCCGCGCCGTTGAGCCCGGCAGCGGCGACCTTGACGAGCACCTCGCCGGCCCCCGGCTGCGGCGTTGGATGTTCGCGCGGCGCTACCTCGCCGTTCTCGATCGTGGCCGCGATCACCGGGTCAGCACCGCCACGCACTCGATGTGCGGGGTCTGGGGGAACATGTCGACGGGCGTGACGCGCTCCAGGCGCCAGCCGGCCTCGACCAGCTGGGCGGCGTTCGGCGCGAGCGTCGTCGGGTTGCAGGAGACGTAGACGATCCGCTTCGGCGC
>JBEKSK010000068.1:0-10419 GCA_049517155.1 Solirubrobacteraceae bacterium | reverse complement strand
CAAGCAGATAGATGACCATGATCGCGATCGGCACGAGCGCCAGCGTCGCCGCGAAGGGCAGGTTGTTCGCCGTGCCGATATTGGAGTAGATCACGTTGCCGATGAACTGCGCACTGGCGCCGCCGACCAGTAGCGGCGTGATGAAGTCGCCGAGCGTGAGCGAGAAGGTGAAGATCGAGCCGGCGATGATCCCCGGCAGCGCCAGCGGCAGCACGACCGTGCGAAACGTGCGCCAGGCACGGGCGCCGAGGTCCCCGGAGGCCTCAAGCAGCGAGTCGGGGATGCGCTCCAGCGCGCCGTAGAGCGGCACGATCATGAACGGCAGCCAGATGTAGGAGAAGACCACCCACATCGCCGTGTTCGTGTAGCCGATGTTGACAGCGCCCAGCCCCAGCTTGCTGGTGGTCCAGCTCAGCGTGCCGCCCTTCTGCAGGATCACTATCCAGGCGTACACACGCGCGAGGTAGCTCGCCCACAGCGGCAACAGGACCGCGGTGAAGAGCAGACGCCGAGCGCGCGGCGAGGCGACCCGCGCCATGTAGTAGGCGAACGGCAGCGCGATCACGGCGTCGGTCACGGTCACGATCGCCGCCATCTCGACCGTGCGCAGGATGATCGTCGGGTAGGGGGAGCTGAACAGCTGGTTGAAGTTGGCCAGCGTCCAGCTGTGCTCGAGCACGTTGGTGAACGGGTTGACCGTCCAGAACGCCGTCACCAGCATCAACAGCAGCGATGCGATGTAGATGACGAGGAACCACGCCAGCGGCGGGGTGAGGGTCAGGGTGGCCCGCAGCCACGCACGGCGCCAGAGCGCCGCCGAGACGCGGGCCATCCCCTTGCCTGACCGGTCCTCGCGGATCGCGGTCGTCGACATGCTTCGCTGCCCCGGCTACCCGATTATCGACGTCCAGGCGGTCACCCAGTCCTGGAACGGCACGCAGTCGTTCTTGCCGTTGTCGCAGGTGGCCAGCGGCGTCTTCCAGAACTTGATCGACTGGAAGTACGACGACGGCTCGTTCGCGTGGTAGGCCTCACACGAGCCCTTCTGGAGCTTGTCCATGATCGGACAGGCCAGCTTGTTGCCCGGCGTCTCGCCGAAGGAGATCGCGTCCTCGGCCTGGATCTGGGGCGTCGTCATCCACTGCATCCACTTGTAGGCGCAGTTCGGATCCGGGGCCTTCGTCGCCAGCATCCAGGTGTCGGCCCAGCCGGTTGCCCCTTCGCTGGGGATCGTTTCGGCTACCGCCACCTTGTCGGCGACCAGCGTGTTGGTCTGGTAAGGCCAGGCGGCTCCCACGACCGTGGTCCCGCTCTGGAACAGGCTGATCTCCTGCGAAGCGAGATCCCAGTACTTCTTGACCAGCGGGTGCTCCTGCTTGAGCAGGGCGACAGTGGCGTTGAACTGCGGCTGGGTCAGCTCGTAGGGATCGCTGATGCCGAGCTTCGGATCGGTCTTCGAGAGGTACAGCGCGGCGTCGGCGATCTGAATCGGGTTGTCGGGCACCGTGATCTGGCCGGAGTACTTCTTGTTGTAGAGCACCGACCAGGAGGTCGGCGCGGTCTTGAACGTCTTGGTCGAATAGAGCAGGACGTTGGGCCCGAATTCGAACGAGACGCCGTAGTGCTTGCCGCCGATCGTGTTGAAGGACGGACTCTGCAGGAACGATTGGAAGTTCTTCCAGGACGGGATCAGCGAGATGTTGACCGGCCGCACATCGCCGGCGTAGATCAGCCGCAGGTCGGCGTCACCCGACGCCGAGACGAGGTCGTACTGGCCGCCGCCGCCGTTTGCCATCAGCGAGACCATGTCGCTCGAGGACCCGGCGTACTTGGTGTTCACCTTGCAGCCCGTCGCCGCGGTGAACGGCTTCACCCACTGCGGTTGGGCATAGCCCTCCCAGGCGATCAGGTTGAGCTTGCCCTCGCCCTTGCCGACCGACGTCGCCACCGGGGCGCCCGCCTCGGGCGGTGTGAGCCCGCCGTTGGCCCGGCCGGCGCTCGCCGCGGCCGGGATGATCGACACGACCACCAGCGCCGTCGCGGCGACGGCGATCAGGGCGCCTGCTGCGCGGCTTACGTTCCGGGGCTTCATGCGCTCACCGGTTCCTTTCGTTCTGAGTGCTGTCATGGACGTTTCCTCCCCTTCGTCTGCGCCTCACTCGGCCGGGCGTCGCGCTCAGCGCCGCCCGCCAGACCCCCGCCCGGGGGGTCGATCTGAAAGCTCTGGTCCTCGCGCCAGGCCACGGTCACCTCGCGGCCCTTGGCTTCGAGCGCCTCCGCGGCCGCGGTCTCGAGGTTCTGGCTGACCGCCGTCAGCCTGCCCCCGGCCGCCAGCTCGATCACGTAGCGCGTCATCACGCCGAGGTAGATCACGTCCGCCACCCGCCCGCGCTCGCTGTGGCTGCCGGCCGAGACCGGCTCGCCGGGTTCGAGCAGCCGAATCTTCTCGGGGCGGATGGTGAAGCGGCGCCCGTCACGCTCGAGCAGGTTGGAGACGCCGATGAAGCCCGCCACGAACTCGCTGGCGGGGCGCTCGTACACCTCGACCGGCGTGCCGAGCTGCTCGATCCGGCCGAGGTTCAGCACGACCAGGCGGTCGCTCATCGTCAGCGCCTCCTCCTGGTCGTGGGTGACGAAGACGAACGTGATGCCGACCTCCCGCTGGATCCGCTTGAGCTCCAGCTGCATCTCCTGGCGAAGCTTCAGGTCCAGCGCGCCGAGCGGTTCGTCAAGCAGCAGCACCTCGGGCTCGTTGACGATCGCGCGGGCCAGCGCGACGCGCTGGCGCTGGCCGCCCGACAACTGCACGGGCTTGCGCTCGCCAAGACCGCTCAGGCGCACCATCTCGAGCGCCGCCTCGGCGCGGCGGCGGCGCTCGGGGCGCGCGATCCGCCTGACGCGCAGGCCGTACTCGACGTTCTCGAGGATGTTCATGTGCGGAAACAGCGCGTAGTCCTGAAAAACCGTGTTGACGTTGCGCCCGTAGGGCGGCGTGCGGCTGACCTCGACCCCGCCCAGTTCGATCGAGCCGGCGTCGGGCCGCTCGAAGCCGGCGATCATCCGCAGCAGCGTCGTCTTGCCGGAGCCTGACGGCCCGAGCATCGTGAAGAACTCGCCCTGGGCGATATCGAGATCGACGCCGTCCACCGCCGCCAGCGCGCCATAGGCCTTGCGCAGCCCGCGCAGGCGGACGGCCGCCGTCGGCGTGCCCGACTGCACTCCCCCATCGGCCGATGCGCCCTGCGCCGTCACGTCCGTTGCCGTCTCGCCCACGCAGCGCCTTTCGTAACCCGCCGCCAACGTGGCAAACATACTCGATTGAAACGGTCAAACAGCACGCTTCGGCGGCGCTTGATCGCCGCCCCGCAGCGCCGTCCGCCGCCGGCAGCGGTCCGCAGACCGCAGGGCGAGACCCGGACGGCCGCCGCGGGGCGAGACGATCAGCCGGCCTGGGCGCGCACGGCGTCCATCGTCGCCATGACCGAGACGCTCTCGTCGAGCGTCATCACGGGGCTCTCGAGCAGCCCCTCCTGCAGGCAGCGGGCGACCTCGTCGGATTGGTGGCGCAGACCCCAGCCCTCATGCGGCACCTCGAACCGCGTCTGCGTCCCCTCGCGCGAGATCAGGCTGAACGACGACGGCCTGTAGAAGTCGCCGTCGATCTCGATCCGGGCCTCACTGCCGACGATCGCCGCGCGGGTCGGGCTCTTGCCCGCGATCGAGCAGTTCAGAACCGCCTGCGCACCGCTTCGGTAGCCGAACACCATCGAGGTCATCTCGTCACCGCCGTCGGCTGCCGGCGTGCTGAGGCTCGCGATCCGATCCGGCGTCCCGAGCACCATCGACGCAAACGAGACCGGGTAGACGCCCAGGTCCAGCAACGCGCCGCTGTGCAGCTCCCTGGCGGTGCGGCGGAAGTCGCGGTCGGGCGCGAACCACTGGCCGTGGTCTGCGCTGACGCTGACGATGTCCCCGAGCGCCCCCTCGGCGAGCAGGCGGCGAACCTCCACGATGTGGGGCAGCCAGCGCGTCCACATCGCCTCCATCAGGAAGAGGCCCTCGGATCGCGCCAGCGCAACCAGCTCCTGCGCCTCCGCCGCCGTCACCGTGAACGGCTTCTCGACGAGCGCCGGCTTGCCGGCTCGCAGGGCGAGCTGCGCGCACGGGCTGTGCAGCGGATGCGGCGTGGCGACGTAGACGGCGTCGACCTCGCTGTCGGCGGCCAGCTCCTCGTAGCTGCCGTGGCGGCCCGGGATGCCCCAGCGGTCGGCGAAGCGCTCGGCGCTCTCGAGCCTTCGCGATCCGACCGCGACCACCGTGCCCGACTCGCTGATGCCCATGTCCTCCACCCAGGCGGCGGCGATCGCCCCGGTGCCGATCACGCCCCAACGCAACGGCCCGCTCATCGGCTCATCCCTCCGTTCACGCGCCGCGGTGTTCCGCGGCGCTGGCCACCCCTACTCGGCGCGCAGTCTAGAAAGGATGCCGCGCCGGCGTATCCGGGGCCGGCGAACCCGCGCCTAAGAACGGCTTTCAGCCCGCTGCTCGTGGCCGACCGCGGCGTCGCCCGAGGCAATCGTGCGCTCGGGGCGAGAGCGGCCGACGAACGTGATCGTCCAGCGCACGACCGTTGTCACACGATTCTTGAAGCCGGTGAGGAAGACGAGATGGACGAACAGCCACATCATCCAGCCGAGGCGTCCGCTGAACTGCAGGCCGCGGAAGTTCGCGACCGCCGAGGTCCGCGAGACCGCGGCCATCTCGCCGAGGTCGCGGTAGCGAAACGGCTTGCGCTCAGCGCGGCCTTCGATCCTCGCCCGGATCACCTTCGCGGCGTGCGTGCCGGTCTGCATCGCGACCTCGGCCAGGCCCGCGAGGCCTTCCAGGTCCATCATGTCGCCGACGACGAAGATCTCCGGATGGGAGGGCAGCGAGCAGTCTCCCAGCACGCTCACGCGCCCGAGCCGGTCGGTCGGCGCTCCGGTCGCCTCGGCGATCAGCGCCGCCAGCGGAGCGGCGCGCACACCGGCCGCCCAAACCGTCGTCATCGCGGCAATCGTGCGCTGCGCGCCGTCTGCGTCGCACACCGAGATCGTCTCGGCGTCGAGCGAGACAACCGTGGTGCGCACGTGAATCTCGATCCCGAGGCGCTCGAGCGCCGCCGCCGCCTTGCCCGAGAGGCGCTCGCCAAAGGTCGGCAGGATCCGCTCGCCGGCGTCGAACAACAGGATCTTCGCCTGCGCCGGATCGAAGTTGCGGAAGTTGCCGCGCAGGGCGTGGTGAGCGAGCTCTCCGATCTGGCCTGCCAGCTCGACTCCCGTCGGTCCGGCGCCGACGATCGCGAAGGTGAGCCAGGCGGCCCGCTGCTGCGGGTCGCTCTCCCACTCGGCCATCTCGAAGGCGCCGAAGATCCGCCCGCGCAGCGCCATCGCCTCTTCGATCGTCTTCATACCGGGAGCCCAGCGCTCGAAACCGTCGTTGCCGAAGTAGGACGTCTTCATCCCGCCCGCGAGGATCAGGCTGTCGTAGCCGACCGACCGCGCGCTCCCGTCCGGGCAGCGAACGTCGAGCCGGCGAGCGGTCGCGTCGATCGCGGTCACCTCGCCCATCTCGACCGTCAGGTTGCGCTGCTTGCGCAGCACGTCGCGTGCGGCGGGCGCGATCTCGCCGGCGGAGAGGATGCCGGTCGCAACCTGGTAGAGCAGCGGCGCGAACAGGTGGTGGTTGGTGCGCTCGATCAGCGTCACCTGCGCCTTCGCGCCCTTCAGCGCCTTGGCTGCGAACAGGCCGCCGAAGCCGCAGCCGACGATCACGACCCGGTGTAGGCGCTCGGCCGGGCCGGGCTCGTCTGGGCCGGAGGTCATCGCAGGCAATATCTAAGCGGACCGAAGCGGCGGTTGCCCGACAACGGCAGAGCTCGCGCTGCGCCGCGCCGCGCCGGTCCGCGCCGCGCCGGTCCGGTCCGTCGTCGCCGTCGTCGCCGTCGCCGCCGTCGCCGCCGCCGCCGTCGCCGTCGCCGTCGCCGTCGCCGTCGCCGAAGCGTTGACAGCACCCCGGGAGCGTGGGAGAGTGCCGCCTCCGAGATGCGACGCTGATTGTGCGCTGTTCCCGCGAGATGCTGCCGAAATGAAGCCGATCGCGCTGACGCCGAACCAGCCGGCGCAGTTCTACCGCGGCGGTCGCGTGATCGGCTCCTTCCGCGGCGTGGCGGCGGCCGACGAGCGCCGGCCCGAGGACTGGGTCGGCTCGACCACGGCCCGCAACGGCGCGAGCGGCGGCGAAGGGCTCACGACACTTCCGGACGGCCGGCTGCTGCGCGACGCCGTGCTCGAGGATCCCGAGGGCTGGCTCGGGCCCGCCCACGCCGCCGCGCTCGGCGCCAACCCGGCGCTGCTCGTGAAACTGCTCGACGCCGGAGAGCGTCTGCCTGTGCATGTCCACCCGACGCGCTCATTCGCGCAGCGTCACCTCGGCTGCAGCTACGGCAAGACAGAGGCCTGGGTCGTGCTCGCGGCGGAGGGCCCCGACGCCCGCGTGCACCTCGGCTTCAGCCGCGACATCGAGGCCGGCGAACTGGACCGCTGGATGGCGGTGCGCGACACGCGCGCGATCCTCGCGAGCCTCCACGCCGTCAACGTGAAGACCGGCGACACCGTGCTGGTGCCGGCCGGGCTGCCGCACGCGATCGGCGCCGGGATCTTCTGCCTCGAACTACAGGAGCCGACCGACTTCTCGCTGATGCTCGAGTGGGAGGGCTTCGAGTTCGATCCGCGCGAGGCGCGCCTGGGCCTGGACGCCGAGCTGGCACAGGCGTGCGTGCAGCGCCACGCCCTGACGCCGCAGCGCCTAGCGTGGCTGCGCAGCCACGGCGGGCGAACGCGCTCGCCGGCGGACCTCGTCGAACAGCTCTTCCCCGAGGATGCCGACCCCTTCTTTCGCGCCGAGCGCATTCGCCCAGGCGGCGGCCACGTGGAACTTGCGCCGGGCTTCGCGATCCTCGTCGTGTTCGAGGGCGACGGCGAGCTGCGCACCTCGGGCGCCGGCGCAATGGAGCTGCGGGCGGGCAGCGCGACAGTGATTCCATACGGCGCCGGCGAGACGACCCTGAGCGGGTCGCTGGTGGCCGTGCGCTGCCGGCCGCCGAGCGTCGAGGCGGCGCTCGCCGGCGGCCTGGAAGCGCCGGTGAGCGAACACACGGGCGAAGGGAGCGACGATGAGTGAGCCGGTGCGCTGGGGTGTGCTGTCGACGGCACGGATCAACGAGAAGCTGCTCGCCGGCGCGGCGGGCTCAGACGCGGTGGACGTGCTCGCCGTCGCGAGCCGCAGCCAATCCGCCGCCGATGCCTACGCGCGCGAGCATTCGATCGAGCGCGCCTACGGCTCCTACGAGGCCCTGCTCGCCGACGGCGACATTGAGGCGATCTACATCTCGCTGCCCAACAGCCTGCACGTGGACTGGTCGATTCGCGCGCTGGCGGCCGGCAAGCACGTTCTCTGCGAGAAGCCGCTGAGCCCTCGCGCGAGCGAGGTGGCGCGCGCCTTCGACGCCGCGCAGCGCGCGCAGCGGCTGCTGATGGAGGCGTTCATGTACCGCCACAACCCTCAGACCAAGCGGCTGGCGGCGCTCGTCGATGAGGGCGCGATCGGGCGACTGCGCACGGTTTCGGCCAGCTTCGGCTTTCACCTCGGCGATGCCGCCGACCCGCGCCTGAGCCGCGAGCTCGAGGGAGGGTCGCTGCTCGACGTCGGCTGCTACTGCGTCAACGCGGCGCGCCTGCTGTGTGGCGAGCCCGAGCGCGTTGCCGGCGAGTCTGTGATTGGCGCGGGCGGGGTCGATGTGACTTTCGCGGGCGTGCTCCGGTTCCCCGGCGAGGTGCTCGCGCACTTCGACTGCGGCTTCCTGGCGGCCGAGGCGGAGCAGCTCGTCGTGCTCGGCGAGCAGGGCAGCCTGCGGGTCGCGGATCCGTGGCACTGCCGGGCCCTCGGGATCGAGCTGCGCCGCGACGGGCGCTCCGAGTGGATCGCGGTCGATGCCGTCGACTCCTACGGGCTGGAGCTGGAGAATCTGTCTGCCGCGATCCGCGGGAGCACGCCGGCGCTGCTCGGCCGCGCGGATGCGCTCGGCCAGGCCGCGACGATCGAGGCGCTCTACGTCGCGGCGGCCGAGCAGCGGGCGGTCACGCTCTGAGCGGCGAGCGCGGATCGCCGGCGCCACCAGCGGTCATCGTCGTGGGGGAGGCGCTCGTCGACCTCACCGTCGATGATCGCCCGCCGGCGCCGGGCGAGCTCGCGATCACCGCACGTGCCGGCGGCAGCCCGGCGAACGTGGCGGTCGGCCTCGCGCGTCTCGGCGTCCGCACGAGCTTCGCGGGGCGCATCGCGGGCGATCTGCTCGGCACCTTTCTGCGCGCGCAGCTCGAGCGCAGCGGCGTCGACCTCGCGCTCGCCGTCGACGCGCCCCAGCCCACCACGGTCGCGCTGGTCGGACTGGACCCGTCCGGCGCCGCTGCGTACGCGTTCTACGTCGACGGCACGGCCGACTGGCAGTGGGACCCCGCCGAGCTGCCCGCGAACGCTGCGGGGGCCGCGGTCCACACCGGCTCGCTCGCGATCGGGCTCGAGCCCGGAGCGCAGGTGCTCGCGGACTGGATCGCGACACAGAGCGCGCGTGATGTGTTCGTCTCAGTCGATCCGAACGTGCGCCCGGGGCTGGTGCTCGACCGCCCCGGATACCGCCCGCGTCTGGCGGCGCTGATCTCGCAGGCGCAGTTGGTGAAGGCCAGCGACGAGGACCTGCGGGCGCTCGAGCCGGGCGTCGACCCGCTCGAGACGGCGACGGCGTGGGCGCAGCGCGGGCCCGACCTGGTCGTTGTGACCCACGGCGCCGCAGGCTCGACGGCGCTCGTCGCCGGACGGGAGCCGGTGCACTGCGAGGCCCGCGCGGTGGGCGTGGTGGATACGGTCGGCGCCGGCGATGCCTTCACCGCCGGGCTGCTCGCGTTCCTCGCTGAAGCGGCCGGCCTGCGACCGGGCGCCTGCGCGCAGCTCGATCGCGCGGCGCTGGCGGGGGCGCTTGACTTCGCAGGCCTCGTGGCCGCCATCACCTGCACGCGTCGCGGTGCCGATCCGCCGCGACGGGCCGAGCTGCGCGGCTCGTCCGCCGGCCGCCCGATCTGAGCCACGCCGCGCGCGCTGGCGCGAGCACGCACGCAATGCAGCGAGCGCGCGCCCGTCGCTCCGCGCACCCGCTCGCTCGCGCCGCGCGAGCAACGCACGGCGTTGGCCCGGCTGTCGAGCGGCCAACTGCGGATTTCGGACCAGCGTCGAAGGCGCCGTAGCCCCCGCGGCGCAAGCATGGTCATCGAATTCCTATCGAGAGGGACAGGGCAACCGCATGCGGGGACACGAGCAACACGTTGAGCGCAAGATCCGCCTCTGGGTCGTGCAACAGGAACGCAACCGGTTGCGGGAAGTACAACCGCAGCGACTCGACGCGCAGGCCAACGAGCGGACCGAGCAACGCCGCACCGACGCGGACGCGCAGGCGCGCGAACGCTGGCGACTGCCCTAGCGGCGTTTGCCACTCGCGCTGAGCCTGCTAGCCCAAACGGCGCCGGCGATCCACGACCCGCTGCGCCTGCTCGCCCAAACCCCGCCGGCGATCCACGACCCGCTGCGCCTGCTCGCCCAAACGGCACCCGCGATCCACGACCCGCCACCACGCCCGATGTGCGACCTGCGATCTGCATCGACCGCGCGTCGATGATCGCCGCGCTTGCTCAACGTCGCAGCGGTAGCGGTCGATACAACGCCCACGAAGGCCAGTTCGTGCTTCGCATCGCCAACGGTGGACGAAATGCAACTAGATACGGCCTCGCCGGACTCCAGCGCCCAGGAGATCGAGCGCGTGTGCGTGCGCAACCTCCTGGCGAGCCCGCACGAGCGGGTCTTCTTCAAGGACCGCGACAGCCGGTTCCTGCTGGTGAGCGAAGCATGGCTTGCCGCGGTCGCGCCGGGCCGGACGCTTGAGCAGGTGATCGGCAAGACCGACTTCGACATCTTCAGCCGGCCCCACGCGACCGCCGCGTTCCAGGACGAGCAGGCGGTGATCGCGACGGGCTCGCCGATCTTCGCGAAGATCGAGCGCGAGACCTTCCACGATCGCCCCGACGCATGGGTGTCCACCACCAAGATGCCGCTGCTCGGCGAGCACGGCGAGATCGTCGGGACATGGGGGATCGCGCGCGACGTCAGCGCCCAGATCGAAGCCGAGCAGGCGCTTGCCGCGAGCCGCGAGCAGCTGCGCGCGAGCGAACGCCAGTATCGCCTGATGTTCGAGCGCAACCCCCAGCCGATGCTGGTCTACGACTGCGAGACGCTCGAGATCGTCGCTGCCAGCAACTCGATGGTCGCCGCCTA
>JBEKSK010000067.1:0-15324 GCA_049517155.1 Solirubrobacteraceae bacterium | reverse complement strand
CACCGGAGCCGCCGCAGCCATCACCCACAGACCTGCGCCGAGCACAGTTTCATGACAACGCCACAGGACGCGACGCTGTCCCAGCGCGCGACGGAGATAGGCACGCACGATCGCGCCACACAGACCGCGACTCGCGAGCTCCAAGGACGCCGCCGGTGCAGCACTGCCCGCACGCTCGCGGTGCTCGCGAGCCTCACCATTCTGATGGCGGGCTGTGGCGGGGGGAGCAACTCGCCGGGCGTCGCCGCCATCAAGGGGCCCCACCCAAACGCCACGAGTTCATCGTCCGGCGGTGGCGACGCCGCCAGCTCGAGCTCGCCGAACACCGGGAGCGGGGTGCGACGTATCGGCGCGAGCGCCGTGCAGCTGCTCAAGTTCGCGCGGTGCGCGCGCAGCCACGGCGAGCCCAACTTCCCTGACCCCAGCCCGCAGGGCGAGTTCGTCGGCGTCGCCGCGGGCTCGCCGGAGCTCCTGACGGCGAACAGGCACTGCGCCAAATACCTGCCGGCGCCCACGCCCACGACCGGCCCGGAACCGCAGTTCATTAAGGAGATAGACGCCTACGCAGCCTGCATGCACCAGCACAACGAGCCCGACTATCCCGAGATGACGCCCAGCGGCATCGACCGGTGGACCATGAAACTCCCCGCCGGCGTCCTCGACCCGCACTCGCCGATCTTCCAGCGCGCCACCGCGACATGCGACAAGCTCGTAGGCCCGCCACCTCCCGGAAGTGTGCCGTCAGCAGCCCCGGCAGGCTGATCAAACGCGTCGCCTACTAACCGAGAGTCGCCCACTCCCCGGGTGCAAAGCCCGGCCGCTGGCCCTGGGCGCTGTCGGTGCCAGCGGTGACATGTGTCTCCTGTACGAGGCGCGAATCGCAAGACCACCGGACCGCTCTGGCGTGCAGCTCAGACGGTTCGCAGCGCCTCGGTTGGTGACATTCGCGCCGCGCGGATTGCCGGGAGCAGGCCGGCGATCGCGCCGATCGCGATCGCGGCGGCGAGTCCGCCACCCCAGGCGAGTGGTGGTATGACGATGGCCCATCCCTTGGTCGAGGCGTAGATCGCGGTCGCGAGGATGCCGGCGAGGACGCCAACGATCCCGCCGAGCAGCGCCAGCAGGATCGCTTCGCTGAGGAACTGCGTGCGGATGTTTGCCTTGGTCGCGCCGAGGGCGCGCCGTAGGCCGATCTCCGAGCGGCGCTCGAGTACGCCGATGATCATGATGTTCGCGACGCCGACCGCGCCGACCAGAAGCGCGACCGCGGCGAGCCCGAGGAAGAGGTCGTTGAACGCCCCCTGGGCGTCGGCGCGCGCGACGAGCGCCGAGGAAGGCTGGCTGACGTCGACGTTACTCGGCGCTTCGGGGTTGGCGGTTGCGGCGAGGACGTTGTCGACGGCATCGACCTGGCTGGTGTGCGCGCGCACGTAGATCTCGGAAGGGTGACCGTCGAAGTCGAGGTAGCGCTCGGCGGCGGGAAAGCCGACCAAGGCGCTGCTGTCGATCTCAGGCGCGAGGGCCGCCGGTCTGAGGATGCCGGCGACGTAGAACCACATTCCGGCGAGCGAGATCCGCTCGCCGGCAAAGACACGGTCGATGCCGAGCCGCTGCCCGGCCCCGGCGCCGAGCACGACGACCGGTTCCCGCTCGGTCGCGGCGTTGAGGAAGCTACCTTGCCAGACGCTCGTGCCGACCGCGCGCGGCAGGCCCAGGCTGGCCGCGCTGATCGAGATCGCGTTGGTGTCGATCGACGGGATCAGCGGCGATCGAAACACGTTGCCGTTGACTGCGCCCGTGTACTGCACCTGGGTCACGGGGCCGATCCGCGCGATCATCGCCGGTGCTGCATCTGGCAGCTCCGCGGGCTGACCGAATAGCGTCTGGCCGTTGGTCACGTCGAGCAGGTTCGTGCCGAGCCGGTCGATCTCCGACAAGAGGCCGGCCTGCGAGGAGGACGAGAGGCCGAGTACCGCGACGATCGCCGCGACGCCGATTGCGATTCCAAGCGCTGACAGCGCGGCACGCACCCGTCGCGTGCGCAGGCCGACGCTCGCGAGCCGCGCGAGATCGCCGAGACGAAGCTTCGACGGCGCAAGGGCGGTGGCCGTGCTCACCGCGGGGCCCTTGTCGTGTCGGCGACGACGCGACCGTCGAGCATCTCGATCCGTCGTGGCAATCTGGCAGCCACGTCACGGTCGTGAGTGATCACGACGATGGTTGCCCCTTCCCGGTTCAGCGCTTCGAGCAGTGCGAGCACGCCGGCGCCGGAAGCACTGTCAAGGTTCCCGGTCGGCTCATCGGCGAGGACGATCGCCGGCGATCCGACTAGCGCGCGTGCGATCGCGACTCGCTGGCGCTCGCCACCCGAGAGCTGCGTCGGGCGATGGTTCGCGCGCGGCCCGAGACCGACGCGCTCGAGCGCGTCCGCGGCAGCGGAGCGGCGCGCCAGCGGGCCGACTCCGGCGTAGAGCAGGCCGTTGGCGACGTTCTCGAGCGCCGTCTCGTGCTCGGCGAGGAAGAACTGCTGGAAGACGAACCCGATCCGCGTCGCGCGCAGTGCCGCTAGCTCACGATCGGAAAGCGTCCCAGCATCGAGGCCGGTGACGCGCACGACGCCGCTGCTCGGGCGGTCGAGTGTCCCGATCAGATGCAGCAGCGTCGATTTGCCCGATCCCGATGGGCCGACGACGGCGAGCAGCTCGCCGGCGTTCACGGTGAAGCTGACTCCATCGAGCGCCGTCACCGGCGGCTCGGTCGGATAGGTCTTCGTCACCGCGTCTAGCTCGAGCACCGGCACGCCCGCGGGATCAGGGCGTGCATGCGTGGCTGCCGGCGCAACGCTCACAGCGATGGCACCACGACCTGCTGCCCGGCGGCGATTCCCGAGCCGGTCACTTGGACCAGCCCGTCGGCGTCGTCGAACAGGCCGAGCGAGACCGCCACGAGGTGATGGACGCCGGCGCGCGAGACCTCCTCGACCGCATAGCCGCCGCCAGCGAGCGCCAGCAGTGCGTCAACCGGCACGACCAGCGCGCTTTTGACGCTTCCCGTCGTGACCGCGAGCTCCACAGGAGCCTGGTCAATCGACCCGGTCGCTGAAGGATCGAGCGGGCGGATCGTAACCGGGACAGTCGGCGAGCCGCCGCTCTGGCCAGCAGTCGCGACGGTACCGATCGAGGACACGACACCGGGGGTCGTCGAGTTGTCCGGCAGCGTGATCGCCACGCGATCGCCGACCGCGACCTCGGTCTGCTCGGCCGCGTCCAGCTGGAGCGACACGACCCGGCGCGCCGAGCTGCCGGCGAGCAACGGGCTGCCAGGGTCGGCACTCGCGCCCAGCGTGGCGGTTACGGCGGTGACGCGCAGCCGTCCGAGCGGCAGAAACACTGCTTGGCCCACCGCGAGCGTGCCGGTCTGCGTCACCTCAAGATGCTTCTGTAAAGCCTCGACCGCGTCGGTCGTCGCAGCGCTGAAGTCATCCGAGGTCGGGTCGAGCTCGGTAGGGGTCGCGTAGCCGAGCGCGACCAGGTCGCCGTTCAGCTGTTCGACGTCGGCCCCGGTCAGCCCGACCGATAGTGCCCGGTAAACCGGGACATTGCCGGTCAGCAGGATGACCGGCGCGCCGTTGACGCGATAGAGAACTCCACCCTGCGGGATGATCTGCCCGACCGAGGGGAGCCAGGTTAAGGTTCCCGACGCGCCGTTGATCACCCGGTAGCTGCCAGCGAAGCCGAGCGTCCCGGACGACGCGGTCTGCGAGAAGAGCGACTGCTGCTTGATCGTCGCCAGGGTCGTCCCGCCATCGTTCACCTCGCTGCCGCCGCCGGCGCCGCTGCCAAAGGGATCGGCGATGGCGACAACCACCACCACCACGAGCACCGCAATCAGCACAGCCACGACAGCAAGGTGGCGGCGTGAGAAGCGGGGGCTGGGCGGCTCCGGTCGCTCGACTGACGGCTCCATCGACGGTGCCTGCGATGATCGGCTCGTCCTACTCACGGACCGGCTCCCGGGCCGCCCGGCTGGAGGCTCGCGCAGGCGCTCTGAGCGCTCTGAAAGATCGGCGAGCTCGCATCGACCCCGCCGGGGCCGGCGTTGACCCGGAGGCTGACGCCGCCACCGGAGGTCGTCGGGTCAGGGAAGTTCGTCACGCCGTGGGAGCGCATGCATTGCGAATACTTGAGCAGCTGGGCGAGCCTCTCCGCCTGCTGTGCCGCGCTCGCAGGCGCGGTGTGGAGGTGCGTCTCGCTGCGACAGACTTTCGACGCGGCCTGGAACTGAGGCGCTTGCGGGAGCGACGCGTCCGAACCACTGAGCGAGAATACGCCCTGTGCGTTGGGGTCGGGGAAGTCCGGCACGCCGTGCGCGCGGATGCAGGCAGAGAACTGGATCGCCTTCGAGCCCGACAGGCCACTCATCTGGATCTGGGCATGGGTATGTGGCGAGGCACCCCCCGCGTTGCCGCTCGAGAGCGAGGCACTCGGCGGCGAACCCGAGGACAACGACTGGCTCGGCTTCGTGCTGCCGAGGTTGGCGACCGACGGGCCGTTCGAGCCACAGGCTGCAAGCGCGAGAGCAAGCACGCTGACGGAGGTGAGAAGCAACCCGCATCGGTGGTGGCTGCAAGGGAGGTGCCAATCGTTCATTTCGCTCCGTTACTCGGTTGGGGAGGGCGGGCCGACACTGGCTCGGAGCGATTGATACGCGACCGGTGGTTACACGACGGTCACAGCGGCGCCGCCGCTGCGTACGTGTTGCGCTGCGCGTGCGTGCTGTTCAGACGAGCTGACCTTCTAGCGTTCGACCATCGAGAGCGAACCCTGCTGGTCACGTTCGCTCACGCGCAACAAGACCGCAGAACACGGCGCACCGACGCCTCGCTGACGTTCGCGCTCGGCCGCCCTGCCCCGGCCGTGATGGAGCAGCGTGGCCACACCGACGCCCGCCTGACGCTGCGCGTCTATGCCGGCGCGATGTGCCGGAGCCCGCAGGAGCGTGATCTCCGCAAGGCCCTCTTCGATGGCCTGATTGGGCACCAACGGGCTCTAGAGCCGGATTCTGCAGCGCAGACGCGTCTCATGGCACCGCGCCAAAGCCCGCCAGTGGCCCATTCAGACCTGCCGACCGCGCGCTCCCGCGCGCCGACCAAAACGCCGAGTAGTCGCCCGCAGGACCGGCTGGCGCGCCTCCTTCGCTGTGGAAACGGGGGTCTCGAGCGGCGCCAGCCCACCCGCTGCTGATCGTCCAGTGCGCGAGCGAGACCAGTCGGTTCGAGGCGCTCGTTAACACGCAGATGCGACACTCTCGACGATGGCCGTGAAGGAGCCGAATCGAAGTCATGACGGCGATCGGGAGGCCGCACTGGAAGCGCGAGCGAGCGCGTACTGAGAGGAGATCAACGATGGCGGCAACGCTGAAGCTGACGCATAGGACGATAGGTGTCGAGGTTCGTCGTGGCACCTACGACATCGTGGTCGACGGCGCGCGTGTCGGGTCGGTCGAATTGAACGGCACGGTCGAGATACCAGTCGAACCTGGACGTCACACTCTGCAAGTCCGCGATGGCCGAAACTCCAGCCAAACTCGGACCTTCGACGCCGCCGAGGGCGACATCGTTGGCTTCCGATGCGGCGGAAAGAGGCCTTTGCCGATCTTTCTCGCGTCCTTCGTCGTTCCCAGCCTCGCACTCTCGCTCAGACGCCAGTAGGCGCGGCTCCGATCAGAGCGCGGGCGCCGCTCACGCGAGGAGTCGGGATGCGGCGCTGGCGACAGACCCCACGCGGCGGCGTTTCCTTCCCCGACCGGCGAAGGTCACCACGTCCGCCGCTGCTGGGACGGAGGTTGACCGCTCACGCCCCCGGTCAGGCGGGCGAGACGTCGTGTTCGGCGACGGCGAGCGTGAGTAGCTCCGCGGCGGGCGTGGAGCGTGACGCGATCAGGCAGGTGTGGCCGGCCTGCACCCACGCGACGATGTTCGCGCCGTCCGCACGCGCGAGCCAGTAGCGGACGCCGGCGCGGGTGGTGAGGCGTTCCGTGGCGCCGTAGTCGAGCGGGCCAGATCGTCGTGATCACGCATGATCGAGAGATCGCGGCACGGATGCCGCGGCGGATCGAGATGCTCGACGGGCGTGTCGTCGCCGACACAACGCGAGGGGTCCAGTGACCGCTCGGGCGCCGCTGGCGCCGTCGAAGCTGCGGCTCGGCGAACGGGCAGACGCGGTTCGGACAGACCGAGGAGCTGCCGGATGCGGCGCCGGCGATGATCGCAAGGATCGGCCCGGTGACGCAGGTCCACTGATCAGGCCATTGACAGCCCGGCCAAAAGGGACCGTCAGGCATGCGTCACCGCACACTCATCGCCACGTCCGTCATCGCGGTGCCGTCGTCTTGCTGCTCGTGTTGCGGCGACAGCACGTGATTCCTCTGGCGGCTTCGCTGCGCGTCATCTCTGAACATCGATGAGCGTCCCGAATGAGTGTCAGACTGCGGGACCATCTGGTGAAACGTAGGAGCCGTTTTCCGGTATCTCGTCTGGCTGCTTAGCCGGCGACTCCGGCCCACGTCACCGTATCGAGGATCCGCTGTTACGAGGCGCGCCCTGATCCAGGTCTGCGGGAGCCACCGGCCGCCGACCGGGCCGTGCGCACTCCCTACGCCGCATCGCGGAGCGCGTCTCTCGTCTGCAGGCCCGAAACGCATACGCCCACGATCGGTGTAGATATCGCAACGCCTTGGACATCCGAGGAGTTACGTTTCGGTAACACCAGGTCTACCGTTCGGTAACAAGAGGTCGCTGAGCCAGCAATACGTTTGCGGCTCACCGGGTCTGGTCGTTGCGCCCTGAGGGCGAGCGCGGTGTCCGGGTTACATCTCGACTCCCTGGAGGAAGAACAATGAGTAACATCGATTGTCGCGCCCACACGCGCTTCGGGAGACGGACGATCCGGCTCTATACGGTCGTTATGGCTGCCGCCGGTGCCGCCGTAGCCTTCGGCGCCTTGGGTGGCAGCCCGAGCTCCGCCGCCACCGGCCATTCGGCCAGCGTCAACTGGGCAACCGTCACCTCGGTGAAGGCCGGCGGCGGAATGGCGGCGTTGGTCGCTGCCGCCAAGAAGGAAGGCAAGCTGAACACCATCACGCTGCCGGACAACTGGGCCAACTACGGGACCCAGATCAAGGAGTTCAAGGCCAAGTACGGGATCACGGTCAACGACGCGATCCCCGAGGGCTCAAGCGCTCAGGAGATCCAGGCGATCCAGAGCGGTCGCGGCAGCTCCACGGCTCCGGACGTCGTCGACGTGGGTGAGAGCTTTGCGGTTGCCGACGCCAACCTGTTCGCGCCGTACAAGGTCGCGACCTGGAGCGACATCCCCGCCGGCAACAAGGCCGCCAACGGCGACTGGTACAACGACTACGGCGGATACGTCTCCTTCGGGTGTGACCTGGCGGTCGTCCCGAGCTGCCCGACAACTTGGGCGGGACTCGAGGGGTCGGCCTACAAGAACGCGGTCGCCCTCAACGGCGTCCCGGGACAGGCCGGTGCGGCGACCGGCGCTGTGTTCGCTGCGGCGATCAACAACGGCGGCAGCCTCACCAACGCGCAGCCGGGTCTGACGTTCTTCAGCACGCTGAAGTCGGACGGCAACTTCAACTCCACCGACTGCGACTCCTCGTCCGTGATCGAAGCCGGACAGTGCCCGATCATCATCAACTGGGACTTCCTCAACGTCGCCGGCGCGTGGGGTCTTCCGTCGACCGCGAAGTGGAAGGTCGTCGTCCCGACCGGCACGCCGCTCGGTGAGTTCTACGCCCAGGCGATCTCCAAGACCGCCCCCGACCCCGCCGCCGCCCGGCTGTGGGAGGAGTTCCTTTACTCGACCACGGGTCAGAACAACTTCCTGAAGGGCTTCGCGCGTCCAGTCGAGCAGGCGGCGCTGGTCAAGAACGGGACGATTGACAAGGCCGCCTACAAAGCGCTGCCACTCGTCCCGGGCAAGCCGGTGCTGCCGACCCCGGCTCAGACCACGGCTGCGGCGACCCTGATCGCGGCTGGCTGGAGCTCCTAGCCATCAGTAGCACCGGGGCGATGTCTGCAGCAACGAGCCCCGCGGCGCCCCGGCGCCGCGGGGCTCGGCGCATTCCGCTCACGTGGCTCGGGATGCTGCCGTTCCTGCTCTACATGCTGGTGTTCCTGGGAGCGCCGCTGTACGTGGTGGTGCACGGCGCGCTGACGGCGAATGGCCACTTCACGCTGTCGAACTTCTCCGCGATCCTCACCCAGGCCCAGTACCTGATCCCGCTGAAGAACAGCGTGATCCTGTCGCTGTGGACCTCGCTCGGGCCTGCGATCCTCGGCCTCGCGCTCGCAGCGGCCGTGGTGGCAGGCCCGCGCGACGGCGTGCTGCGCCGGGTTGTCTCGAGTGCCTCTGGCGTCTTCGCCTACTTCGCCGGAGCGCCTCTGGCCTTCGTCTGGTTCGCCTCCCTCGGGACGCTTGGAGTGATCACAGTCTTCTTCAAGAGCACGCTCGGCTATGACCTCGCCAAACACTTCGATATCTCCTCGCAGCTGGGCGTCGGCATCTGTTACTTCTACTTCCAGATCCCGCTGATGGTGATCTTCATGACGCCGGCGCTTGAGGGCCTCAAACCCGAGTGGGAGGAGGCCGCCAGGAACCTCGGCGCCACCCGCCGCTCCTACATACGCCACGTCGCGGCACCGGTGCTGGCGCCGTCCTTCATCGCCGCCTGGTTGATCCTGTTCGGCTCCGCGTTCTCCGCCTTCGCAACGATGCTCGCGCTGGACGGCTGCACCCAGGTTGTCGTCCCCTGCAAGATCTACTTCGAGATGTCCAACAACGTGCTGACCAACTCGATCCCGTTCGGACTCGCGCTAGGCACGGAGATGATCGCCGTGGTGGGGATCGTCATGATCTTCTACTGGTGGGTGCAGCGGCGCGCTGGAAGGTGGCTGCGATGAGCGCCATCGAGTTCGAGGCCATCGCGCCACGCCGGGTCGCGCCGCCGCAGCCACGGACGGCGGCCCGTCCCCGGCCACGGGCCTGGCGCGTCCTGATCCTGGTCTCGATGGCGGTCTTCTACGTGCTGCCACTTGTTTGCGCCGTCAAGTTCAGCCTGATCAACCAGAAGGGCACCTACGGGCCACAGAACTACACGGCGATCGTCAACAACGGTGCGCTGAGCGACGCGCTGATCCTGTCGCTCGAGATCGCCGCGATCACCGCGGCCGTCGCCGTGCTGCTTGTTTTCCCGACCACCGTCCTGGTGCGGCTGAAGCTGCCGAAGCTGACGGTCGTGATGGAGGCCGTCACGATCCTGCCGATCGTGGTGCCGCCGATCGTCATCGCAGCCGGGTTGCTGCAGATGAAGGAGACGGCGCCGCTGTGGGTCGTCAACACGTTCTTCAACCACCCGCTGACGATCCTGACGCCGCTGTACGTGGTCCTGGCGATGCCGCTGATGTACCGTGCCATCGACACCGGCCTGCGGGCGATCGATCTGCACACCCTGGTCGATGCGTCACGCAGCCTCGGCGCCGGTTGGCCGACGACGCTGTGGCGCGTGGTACTGCCGAACGTCCAGACCGCCGTGCTGGGCGGCATGTTCCTGACGATCGCCTTGTGCCTCGGCGAGGTGGTGATCGCCAACCAGCTGGATCAAAGCAACCTGACCTTCCCGCTGGAGATGATCCAGTTTGCCTCGCAGGACAATGCGCCCGGTATCTCGGTGGCGATGGCGCTGGTGGCCCTGCTCTTCACCTTCCTGCTGCTGTTCATGCTTTCGTTCCTCGCGCGCCGTCGCGGGGGCAGAACGGCGCGAGTGGTCTGATGACAACGCAGAGCTCCTCGCACCCTGTCGATGCCCAGTTGGCTGCGCCGGCGCCGCTGACGCCAGCGGGCAGCGGCGTGGGGGTCGAGTTCAAGGGTGTCCAGCGCCACTTCGGCGCTGTTACGGCGCTGCAGGGCCTCGACCTCCAGATACACGCCGGTGAACTGGTCGCCCTGCTCGGTCCGTCGGGTTGCGGCAAGACCACCGCGCTGCGGCTGCTGGCCGGCTTCGACCGGCCGGATGCCGGCGCGATCACCGTCGGCGGGCGCGACGTCACCAAGGTTCCGGCGCACAAGCGGGACATGGGCATGGTATTCCAGGCCTACAGCCTGTTCCCGAACATGTCGGTGCGCCAGAACGTCGCGTTCGGCCTGCGGATGCGCGGCCGGGCGAAAGCGGACCGCCTGACGCGTGCCGACGAGCTGCTCGAGATGGTGGGCCTCGGCGACGCCGGTGACCGCTACCCCTATCAGCTGTCCGGTGGCCAGCAGCAGCGGGTCGCCATCGCCCGGGCGCTGGCGATCGAGCCGACCGTGCTGCTCCTGGACGAGCCGCTGTCGGCGCTCGATGCGCGCGTCCGCCACCAGCTGCGCGGCGAGATCCGCCAGGTCCAGCAGCGGCTTGGGATCACCGCGCTGTTCGTCACCCACGACCAATCGGAGGCGCTGTCACTGGCCGACCGGGTTGGCGTCATGAGTTCCGGTCGGCTCGAGCAGATCGACACTCCCGAGAACGTCTACCGGTACCCGGCGACCGCGTTCGTGGCGGAGTTCGTCGGCGCGATGAACCGCGTTGGCGGTCGGATCGGCGACGACGGCCAGGTCGTCGTGCTCGGCCAGCGCATACCGCCGACCACACCTGACGCCTACGCACCCGGCACCGCGGTCGAGGCGCTCCTGCGACCGGAGGCACTCCAGGTGACGCTTGACTCCGGCGGGCCTGGGGAAATCATCGAGCGCACGTTTCTCGGCTCGTCGGTGCGACTGCGGGTGAGCCTTGAAGACGGCCACGAGCTCCTGGTTGAGGGGCCGAGTCACGGTGCCGTCCTGCCGCTCGGCGCCCGCGTGACGTTGAGGGTGGTCGCAGACCGGGTGGCCGTCACCGAGCGGGGAGCCCCCGCGCCGGCGATCTCGCCCGAGCTCTGATCCGAGCCAGACGAGCCGCGGGCACCGCACGTGAGCGGCCAGCCAGTCGCGCGGCGGCGCGAGCTACTGGCTCACTCGAGGCCGTCGAGCACGGCGGCGGCGTGCCCGAGCGCCATCGTCATCCCCAGGCCCGAGGTCACCTCCACGACTCGTGCACCCGCGAACGGGACGGCCACGACGAAATGATTACCGGCGGTGGCGAGCCGCCCGTCGGCGGCGGTTGGATAGATGCCGATCCACCGCTCACGCACGTCGAGCGTTGTGGCGCCGAGCAGTCGCCGCGCTTCGCCCAGCAGCAGCTCGTCGAGGCGCTCCTCGCGGAACGGCGTATGGGTGTCGCCGTAGGAGTGGGTGTCACCGATGATCAGATCCCCTTGCGGCAGTTGCGCCACGATCAGGTGGATTCCCGCCTCGAGGAGCTCCGGCCGCTCCGCGCGAATGCGTTCGCGGACGCTGTCGGCGGCGGCCTGCGCGGTGAACGCCGGGTAGCGGATCATGCTCAACCCGGTCATCAGCGCCGGCGCGTAGACGCGTTTATCGGGCGCTGCGACGCGCAACATCTGGAGCTTGCACAGCGTGAGCTCCGAGAGGCTGTCGGGCGGACCTGGCGGGAGCGCGGCGTAATCGGGGCCTGGGCAGATCACGAGCTTGGGCGCCCGCACGCTCAACCTCATACTGTGCACCACCCCAGGCTCGATCGCGTGGACGGCGGCGCCCCACTCGACGCGCGCGCCATCGTCCTGCTCGAGCAGGCGCGCAAGCCCGCCCACCGCAGCGCGGGGATCGACCCGCAGATCGAGCGTGCCGTGCATCGCGCCGAGCACCTCACGGGTCGGTATCGGTGCCAGACGAGCCGCTTCCTGCGCGGTCAGCATGCGCGCCTCGCGGCGCGGGTTGGCGGCGGTTCCCTCGAGCACCGCGAGCTCATCGCCCGTGCGGGCCACGAGCAGGGTGCCGGCGTCGCGTACGACGATTCGTGCGCGGGCACCGAGCTCGACCCACCGCGCGCGCGTGCGAAGCGCGCATTCGAGGTCGTCGCCGTCGCCGACGCCGGTGATGAAGGCGTGCCCGAAGTTGCGCACACTCGCGCCGACGGCACGGCGGTCGCGCTCGAGCAGCGCCACGCGCAACCCGCGGCGACGTCCCTCGAGTGCGTGGGCGAGGCCGACGATCCCCGCACCCACGACGCAGAGATCGACGTCGATCGTCTCGTGCCTGCCGGGCGTCGCCATGTTGTAGATGCAAATCGATGCGGCGGACGGCTGATGTTGCCATCCGGTGACGGCTCAGCGGCGCTCGTTGGCGCGGCACAGAGGCGCTTGTAGAGTCAGACCGATGACTTCGACCTTTGTCGCCAATGGCCGCAGCTACAGCGTTCCAGCGCGCCCTGTCCTCGCGATCTGCGCCGATGGCTGGGATCCCGAGTACGTGGACGACGCGCTCGAGCGCTCGCTCATGCCACGCCTGGCCGAAGTGCTCGCCGACGGCGGTAGCTACGTGTTGGCCCGCGCTCAGATGCCCACGTTCACCAACCCCAACAACGTCGCGATAGTGACCGGGGTGAGCGCCGCGCGAAACGGCATTGCCGGAAATCACTACCGCGACGAGCGCGGTGTGGAGGTTCAGTTGACCGATCCGAGCTTCCTGCGCGCGACCACGATCCATGCCGCGGCGCACGCCGCCGGGCTCAGCGTCCTCTGCGTGACCGCCAAGGACAAGCTGCGGGCTCTGCTCGCTTCTGGCGGGGTCCCGGCCTTCAGCGCCGAGCTCGCGCACGAGCAGAACAGCCCCGACGGGACGCCGCTGACGGATGTCGTCGGAGCAGCGAACCCGGGCATCTACGACTGGCGGCTGTCGCCCTACACGATCGACCTCGCTGTCGCGCTGGCCGCCCGCCTCGAGGCCACGCTCGTCTATGCGTCGCTCACCGACTTCGTCCAGCACGCCGCCGCGCCGGGGGAGGCCATGGCCGACGAGTTCTACGCTGCTGTCGATGCGTCGATCGGCAGCGCGCTCGATGCCGGCTTTGTCGTCGGCCTAGTCGCCGACCATGGCATGCGGGCCAAGACGCTCCCTGACGGTAGCCCCAACGTCCGCTTCCTCGACGACGCGCTGGCCGACGCCGGCGTGCGTGGCGGTCACACGCTGTGCCCGATCACGGACCCCTACGTGGTCCATCACGCGGCGCTCGGTTCGCTCGCCTGGGTTCATCTCGATGACCTCGACGAGCTCGATCGGGCCCGTGGCGCGCTCGCGGCGCTGTCGGGCGTCGAGGCCGTGCTCGACCGCTTCGCCGCCGCCGCCGCTTTCGATCTGCCGGCGGACCGGATCGGCGACCTGATCGTGCTGGCCGACGGGACAACTGTGCTCGGCAAGTCGCTTGGTGCCCACGACCTCAGCGCCCTGCACGGAGCTCTGCGCTCGCACGGAGGGCTGCACGAGCAGACCGTGCCGATGATCCTCACCCATCCGCTGCGCGACGGCGCGCTCCGCGGGCGCGAGCTGCGCGGCTGCGACCTCCACGACCTGCTCCTCAACGAGCTCGCCTGAGCCGAGACGATGACCGCGCTCGCCACCCTTCGCGTGCACTCCCCCTACAGCGGCGAGCTGGTGGGCGAGGCGCCGCTAGCCGACCTCGCGCGGACGCGCGCGATGCTCGATGCGGGCGCGTCCTACGTGGACGAGCTTCCCCGCCATGAGCGCTCGCGCATCCTCTTCGCCGTGGCCGACGCCCTAACGGGGCGCCTAAAGGAGCTCGCGGAGCTGATCAGCGCCGAGTCGGGGCTCTGCCTCACGGACACGCGTCACGAGGTCGCGCGCGCCGTCGACGTCTTTCGCTTCGCGGCCATCGAGGCTCTCCGCGACGACGGCGAGACCTTCGCGGGCGACGTCTCGCCCCACGGCCGCGACCGTCGCGCCCACACGCTCAGGGTTCCCGTCCGCCTGGTCGCGGCGATCACGCCGTTCAACCATCCTCTCAACCAGGTGGCGCACAAGCTCGCGCCGGCTATCGCCGCCGGCGCGCCGATCGTCCTGAAGCCCTCGGAGAAGACGCCCCTGAGCGCGTTTGCCCTGGTCGAGTTGATCCGCAGCGCCGGGCTGCCCGAGCCGGCGGCGCAGGTTGTCTGTGGCGACCCCCCCGAGATCCTCGAGGCATTCCTCTCCCACGAAGCGGTCGAGGTAATTTCCTTCACGGGCGGGGTTGCCGTCGGCAAGTCCATCGCCGCCCGCCTCGGTTTTCGGCGTGCCGTGCTCGAGCTGGGCGGCAACGATCCCCTGCTCGTCCTCGACGACGCCGATCTGGCGGAGGCAGCGGAGCTCGCGGTGCGCGGCGCCTTCCAGAATTCGGGCCAGCGCTGCACTGCGGTCAAGCGGATCATCGCCGTCGAAGCCATTGCCGACGCGCTGGCTGCTCGCATCACGGAGGCCGCGGCGGCGCTGCGTGCCGGGGACCCGATGGACGAGAGCACCGATGTCGGCACGGTGATCGACGAGGCCGCGGCGAGGACGATCGAGGGGCGCGTCCACGCCGCCGTGGCCGCAGGCTCCGAGCTCCTCTACGGCGGCGAGCGCGACGGGGCTCTGCTGACCCCGGCGGTGCTCGACCACGTGCCGGCTGGTGTCGAGCTCGTCGCTCGCGAGACCTTCGGCCCGGTCGCACCGATTATTCGCGTTGCCGACCTCGACGAGGCGATCGCGGTCGCCAACTCGACGCCCTATGCGCTCTCGAGCGCCGTCTGCACATTCGACTGGCGCGCGATAGCGCGCTGCATCCGCGAGCTCCGGGCTGGGACCGTGAACGTCCGCGAGGTGCCGGGCTGGCGCACCGAGCTGACACCGTTCGGCGGTGTCGGTGACAGCGGTCTCGGCGTCAAGGAGGGGGTGCGCGACGCAATTCGCGCGATGTCCTTCGCCAAGCTCTACACGCTTCCCTGGTCGTGAGCGACGCCGCTGCGACCGTGGCCGAGATCATCGTCGCCTGCCGCTCGATGGAGGGACTGCCCTATGACGGCGAGCCGGTCGATCAGCTCCAGCACGCGCTCCAGTGCGCCTGGCTCGCGCAAGCGGAGCGCGACGACGACGACGGCTTCGTGATCGCCTGCTTGCTGCATGACATCTCGCGGGCGCCGGCGGTCGCCGGGATTGCCTACGACGGGCCGCGCGAGCACCATGGCGAGGCGACGGCGCGCTGGCTCGAGCCGCGCGTCGGTGCGCGCGTCGCGTGGCTAGCCGAGCAGCACGTCGCGGCCAAGCGCTACCTGGTCGCCACCGATCCCTCCTACCAGGGGCAGCTGAGTGAGGTCTCCGCGCGCACCCTGCAGGCGCAAGG
>JBEKSK010000066.1:0-11084 GCA_049517155.1 Solirubrobacteraceae bacterium | reverse complement strand
CCGACCTCCTCAGCGAACTCACGCCGGGCAACCGCCAGCAGATCCTCATCGCCGTGATCCGGCTCGCCCTTCGGGATCGACCAGTAGCCCTCGTCCCTGCGCGCGAAGAGCGGGCCGCCCGGGTGACCAAGCAGGACCTCCGGCTCGCGGTCCGCCACCGGACGGCGAAAGAGGAGGATCCCGGCGCTCTGCCTTACGGCCATCGACGCATCCTAGGGACCGCACCGTGACTGTTCGGGAATCCACCCGGACCAGCGTGCCGCTCATCACGCACACAAGCAGTCCGTGCTTGGAGCGAGGTCCGGTGCTTCGCCCCTTATCGTGGGGTGCGTGGGAGCAGCGTCTCACGGTTCGCGTCGGAGGTCGCATCAGCGCCACCCGCCTCCCGCGACCGAGTTCGTGTGGCAGCAGTACCGGGCCGAGAGCGCCGATCGGGAGCACGAGCACTGCGAGTTCTGCTGGGGCGAGGGGTCGCCTCACGGGCCCGCGCCGCGGTAGCGCGCCGTAGCGAACAGCGAAGGCCGCGGCACCGCTCCGGTGCGAGCGCGTGGATGCCGTAGACTGGTCTGGTCAGACTGAGAAGGCAACCGCAGGGCGAGAACCTTCAGTACGAACTTCCCCCCGCAAATACCGCCTGACTTCTGATGCCCTGAGGCCCGCGCGAGCGGGCCTTCGGCTTTTACGGACCCACGCTCGGCCGCCCACCCGCCCTGCTGCGTGTCGCGCGAAGCCGTGGTGCGCGGTGTGGTCGCGATCCTTGCGTAAGCTGCGCCTGGTGCGCCGCCACGTCAGCTCAGGCTCCCCGCTGGAGCCCGTCATCGGCTTCAGCAGAGCTCTAAGAGTGGGCCAGCAGGTCTTCGTCGCCGCCACGGCCGCGATCTGGCCTGACGGACACGTCGACGACGACGTCGGCGTTCAGTGTCGTCGATGCCTTCAGATCATCGAGCAAGCGCTGCACGAAGCCGATGCGACAATCCGTGATGTCGTCAGAACGCGCGTGTTCCTCCTCGATCCGCAGGACGGCGAGGCCGTGTCAGCGATTCACGGCGAGATATTTGGGGAGATCCGACCGGTTACCGGCTTCATCGTCGTTCGAGGGTTCCTTGATCCGCGCTGGCGAGTAGAGATCGAGGCCGACGCCATCGTCGGCAGCTGAATCTCGGGGGCCTTGGGGTGACGCTACGCAGGGATGGTGGCTCGCGTGTGAGTATTACCGGGTGGAGGCAGATCACCGGTTGCGCGTTGCGCGTCTCGCCGCCCAGAGGCTGACACCGGCGACGGCATGCGCGAGCGCCGAGGACGCTGCGCTCGCGGTTATCGGTATCCAGGCCCAGGACCTGCGTGCCGCGGCTCTCGCGCTGCGCTCACGCGTGCCGGGCCTCACGCGCGCCGAGGTCCGCGACGCCCCGCTACTGCGCACGTGGACCGTGCGCGGCACCGTTCACCTGATCGCAGCGTCAGACCGCCCGTGGCTACACGCGCTGCTGGCCGAGCGTAACGCTCGGGTGTTTGGCGCGAGGTTCGAGCGCTTCGGGATCGTTGCGGAGGTCAAGGCGATGCGCAGGGACGCCGTTGAGCTCTGTAGCGAGAAGCCTCGCGACCGCGCGTCGCTTCTGCGCGCCCTCGTCGAGCGGGGCCACCCCTCGCTCGAACAGGGCCCGATCAACACATTCGTTCCCTGGCTCTCGTCGCAGGGCTTGATCGTCACCGACATCGCCGGCTTGTTACACGCGGCCGACCCGCCGCCGTCCATCGACGGCGACGAAGCGCTCACGATCCTCGGCACCCGCTACCGCGCCGGCTACGGCCCCTGCGACGCGACCGACCTCGCGAAGTGGTCCTCGCTGCCGATCACCCAGGCTCGCCGAGCGCTGGATGCTGCAGGCCCGCCCGGCGACCGCGACGCATGGGACGCCGCAGACGCGCCAACCTGTCTACTGCTCGCCGCCTTCGACACTCTCATGCTCGGGCACCGCACTCGTGAGCCTTTCGTTGCCACCGAGCACGACCAGCACATTCTCAAAGGCGGCGGGATGCTGAAGCCCGTCGTGCTCAGCAGCGGAGTAGCAACCGGCACCTGGTCCATCAAGAAGGGGCGCCCCGAGCCCGCGTGGTTCGGCCCGCCCGCGCCGGCTGCCGCTCTCGCCAGCGAGACAGCGGACATCGAACGATTCCTCACCTCGTAAACCGTCAGCCCGGCCACCACACCTCGCACGTCAGCCGGACCTGGTTCACGCAAGGACGCCGCCACCGCCGGTCGCCCCCGAGTTGGACGAAGTCGAGGCATCGACGACCCGGGGACTGCGCTGTCGCTTTCGCCAAGCAACAGCCCGTTCCGCTCGACGGTGGCGACCCGTCCGGCGTGAAACCGGCAGCGCAGCCGCCGCCGCTTCGTCGGCGACGTCCGGTCTCGCTCCCGCCGAGAAACGGCGACACGGGAGGATCAGCACGAGCGAGGCTGCGCTGCGGGCCGGCGCGGCTACTTCACCACGATCGTCGTCTGCATCCCCTCGGCGGCGTGCATCGGCAGCGTGCAGTAAAGGGTGTAGGTGCCCGGTGGGAGGTTGACCGTGACGGTCACGGGCGTCGAGGGCTGGCCGGCGGGGATGTTGACGGCGCTTGTGACCTGCTGTCCGTCGGCGTTGGCGATCGCGAAGGTGTGCGGGTCCTGATCGGTGTTGTAGACGTTGAAGTGCAGCGTCCCGGCGGCGAGCGTCGGCTCGTTGGCCTCCATCGAGTACAGCGGCGACTGCTCGCCCGTCGCGCGCTCGTCGACCTGCGTGCCGTCCGGCAGTGCCTGTGGCCGCGTGCTGGTCGTCTGTGTCGTCGTAATCTGCGCCGGGCTGGTCTGCGTCTGCGTCGAGCTTGTCGTCGTGCTCGTCGCCACGGCGCCTCCCGTCGAGGTCGCCGCGCTCGTCGTGGTCGTAGTCGTGTGCGTTGCGACGCTGGTCGGGTGGCGGCGCTTGACGTGGATCGTCCTGCAGGTGCGCTCGCCGGGGTGACCGCGCCGGCGCGTGCAGACGCGGACCGTCGCCGGCTTGCGCGCGTGGCCCTTGCCGAGACTCGTCGCCGGCGCCAGCACCAGCGCCGCGCAGAGCAGCGCGACCGCGGCCAGGCCGAGTCCCACCAGCGCCGCGCGCCGCCTCAACTGAACAAGCCGCTCTGGTCGTCGAAGAGCCCGGTCCCCGAGTCGTAGCGAGAGATCTCCGGGAACGGGCCACCGGGCAACACGGCCGTCGGATCGCCACCGAGCCAGCTCGCGATCGCCTCCTGGTAGACCGAGCGGAAATCGGTCGGGACGAGCAGGTTGCCGTTGTCGTCGAGAGTCGAGAGCCCCGGGAACTGCGCCGCGTAGCCGCCCCGGACGTTGGTCCCGAGCGCCATCATCAGGCCGCCGGAGCCGTGATCGGTGCCGCCGGACGCGTTGTCCTGCACGCGCCGGCCGAACTCGGAGAACATCAGCGTCGCCACCTGGCCGTCGATCCCACGCGTCGTGAGGTCGGCCTGGAAGGCGCCGAGGCACTGCGAGAGTTCGACCAGCTGGGGATCCTGGGTGGTGATCTGGTCGCCGTGCGTGTCGAACCCGCCCCAGTTGATCGTGATGATGCGCGTCCCGAATCCCGAGGCGAGCAGCACCGCGGCCATCTGCAGCTGATAGGCCAGGTCAGAGTTGGCCGGGTAGTGCGTCCCGACCGCCGGGTTGTTGAGCGTGTTGAGCTTCTGCTGCACGCCGATCGCGAGCCCGTAGGCACTGCGCGTGGCGGTCAGCGCCGGGTTGCCCGCCGGGAGCGTCGCGAGCTGACCGAGGACGGTGTTGGCGTTGACCGCGCTGGAGTTCCCACCCTGTGCGCCGCCGCCGGCGTTCAGATCGAACCCCGCGTCGTATAGGGAACCGATCGTGCAGACCGGGGCCTGCGCGCTCATCAGCGACTTCGAGAGCGAGTAACCGATCGAGATCCCCTGGAGCGGGTTGCTGGGCGACCCGTAGAGGTCGAGCCAGCGGCCGAGCCAGCCCGTGCTGAGGTCGTCCAACGCGCCGGAGAACCAGTAGTCCTGGCTCGTGAAATGCGACAGGTTCGGCGGGGTGTAGTCGGTCGCGGGCATCAGCGCGAGGTTCGATCCGGCGCCGCCGTCGCCGCTCCCGTAGAGCGTGTCGAACCCGTACGTCGCGTTGCCGTTGTCGCCACCGGCAGTGCTCGTCACGGTCGGGTTGGCGAACGCGAGCTCACCGCCGGTCGCGGGGATCGGCAGGCAGCCGACCTTGCCGCTTGCGGTTGGGCCCTGAACGCGCCCGATCATCGGGCGATTCTGGGCGTAGAGGGGAAAGTCGACCGTGGAGTTCGGCACTATCACGTTCATGCCGTCCTGGCCGCCGGCCAGGTAGAGCACGACGAGCGCGTTGGGCATCGGCGTGGCCTGCGCCACGACCGACTCCCAGACCGACTGCCAACCGAGCAGACGCGGCGCGTAGACCGACGCGACGCCCGCGGCGCCGGCCTGCATCAGCCGTCGCCGGGTCAGTTCAAGCGGCGAGCGCCCACCCGGAAAGCCGCCCAGCGCAAGGCGCGGGATCGGCATCAGCTGGCTCGCGCTGCGGTCGCGCACGGTTGCCGCCGCGACGGCCTCGCAGTCGGTGCAGCGGGTTCCTGCGTCCGGGGCCTCCATCTACATCACCTGCCCATCAGGTCCACCGAGCATCAGCGAGCGCAGCGCGTACTGGCGCTCGAGGCGCTGGCTCGCGTGCGTCGAGGGAGCGCTTGCGGCGAGCTGCTGCAGGACGGTCTGCGTCTCCGGCGAGAGCCATGGCGAGCCGACCGCCGCATAGGCGCGCGCGTAGGCCTGCGCCCCGGTCTCGCCCGGCACGTCGGTTAGCGCGCTCATCACCCCCTGGCACTCCGGGATGAGGGTGAACCGAGCGACGCTGGTTCCGGTCGTCAACCAGGCGAGCCCGCCCGGCCAGCCGGCGACGTTCGGCGGGTGGTAGGGCTGTTGGAGCATGTCGCTGAGCGCGTCGGTCTGGACGGCCTGCAGCGGCGCACCGGTGGCGCGCAGCACGCCCACGGTGTAGACCACGGGCGACTTGACCATCGTCGGCTCCTCCAGCGAGTCGAAGATCAGAGGGTGGCTGAGAATGCCCGCCATCAGCGGCTGCAACTGGGTACCGCTCTGCAGGTAGGTGCTGGTCAGCGCGGCCAGCGCGTCCGCGGGGATCGGGGCGGCGATGAACTCGTTCCACAGCTCGGTGACCAGGAACGGGGCGTGGTTGGGCTGGGAGAGCACGAGCCCCACGCCTTGGACGGCGTCGAAGTTCCCGGTCTGGCCGAAGATCGTCTTGGGGGTGTCGTCGAACTCGCCGGCGTTGAAGACCACGACCGGGGGCGTCGTCCCGAAGTCGATCTGGTAGCCGGTGAACGCCCGGGCGAGGTCGTGGACATCGTCCTGGGTGTAGTTGGGGTTGCCGTTGGCGTCGGTCACGCCGAGCGTGAAGAGCTCCATGAACTCGCGCCCGTAGTTCTCGTTTGGGGCCTCCTTGACGTTCAGGTAGCCCGTGAGGTACTGCGACATCGCCGAGTCCTCGGTCGTCATCTCGACCGCGAGATCGTGGAACGTTGCCGTCGGGTTCGCCGAGAAGTCCGCATAGTTGCGCAGCCGGTCGCGGTAGGCCAAGAGCGACGGCGAGTCGATGCCTGAGTCCTGGCTGACCGCGAAGTGGCGATGCCAGAAGAACGTCAGCCGCTCGACGAACGGGTTCGTCGAGCGCTGCATCGTATCGAGCCACTCCATGATCAGCTCGTCCTCGGAGTCGAGCGGATCAATCGGGTTGCCGTAGTAGGTCGGGGGCGTCGCGTCCGTGCTCAGCACGTTGGGCGCCGTCATGAGGTAGTTGACGAGGTCGGCGACGGGCTGGCCGGTCCACTGCGCTCGCTCGGCGTCGGTCGGCCCGAAGCCGGCTCGCCAATAGAGGCGGTCGACCATCGGCTGGGTCAGCGTCGGCGGAGCGGGCGCGGAAGCCGGGGCGGGCGACGGTGCGACCGGCGCGCTGACAAGGGCCGGGGTCGTGACGACGAGAATTCGCGTGCTGTGGCCGTGTCGCTTGCCGTCGAGCGTACGCACCGCGTAGCGGTAGGTCGTCGCCGCAGCGACCGCCCGGTCGGTGAAGCGCTCGCCGCGGACGTGCGCGACGACGTGGCCGTCGCGGAGCACCTGGTAGCGGATCTCCGGGTGGTGGTCGCGTGAGCGCCGCCAGCCGAGCTCGACCAGCGAGGTCGTGACCGCGAGCGAGTGCAGGCGCTGCGGTGCAGCAAGCGCCGCCGGCTCGGTGCCAGGCTTGCTGTGCCGGCGGCTGAGCAATTCACGACGTGTGAGAACCGTCACCACAAAACCCCCTGTTGCGATCGCTGAGGGCCACCACTCAAGCAGCGCGGCAAGCGCTTGCCTACGACGACCGACGAACGGCCGAGCCGCTCGTGGCGGGACTCGACAATCGGCGACCGGCCGCTGGGCGCCGCCGCCGCGGCCGCCGTCAAGCGCCGCGGCGCGGGCGCGCCACCGATGATTCGCGGTGCCAGGCACGGTCTCGATAGCGAACACGACGCCAGGGAGGCACGACATGAGCGGTCCGGAGGCCACTGGATACGTGCCCGTCAACGGGCTCGAGATGTACTGGCCCCGCGCGGCCAATTGGCACCGCTCAGCGATAGTCCGCTTTTGCAGGCACTTCGTAATCGGGGAGACAGGATTTGAACCTGCGACCGCCCGGCCCCCAGCCGGGTGCGCTACCAGACTGCGCCACTCCCCGTGGCTTCCTGCAAGCGGGCGACGGGAATCGAACCCGCCCTAGAAGCTTGGAAGGCTTCTGTGCAACCACAACACTTCGCCCGCAAGCCGTTGGCACAGGATAGTGCGAAGCGGGCATGCCCCGGGGCCGGGGCCCGGCGGGCGTGACTGCGGGGAGCCCGCGCGACCGATTCCCCGGCCGCAGCACGGATCGTCGGGGCGTGGCGCTAGGCTTCGCGCGATGCCGCTGGGACCGCTTGCCGTGACTGCCGTTCTCGCCGCGCTCGACTGGGGAGCGTGGGACTGGGCGACCAGCAGCAACCAGACGACGGCTGGACTGATCGCGGGTCTGCTGATGGCGCCGATCGCCGTCGCGTTCGCGTGGTCGCTGGCACGCGTGCTCGTCGCGCTCGCGCGCAGGGCGCTGGCGCGGCTCGCGAGCGGGCCGCGGGTCGTGCGCGCTGCGACCGCGCCGCGGGCCGCTGACGGTCCGTTTGACATCGAGGCGCAGAGCGACCGACTGGCGGCCTGAGCTACGGAGCCCTTGGGGCGGGCGATGCTAGCCTGGCGCTGTGTACCGAAGGCTGCGGATCATCGGCGTTCTGGCGGTTGCGGTCCTCGCGATCGCGATTCCGGCGCTCGCGAGCGGGGCGGGCAAAGCGGCAGTGGCGGGCGACGCCCGCTCGGCGATCGCCTGTCCCAACCAGCCGACCGGGAGCAGGGGGACGCCGTCAACGACGCCGCTCGCCGCGTCCGCCAAACACTCCAAGTCGCGGCATCGCCGCCACAAGCGCAGTGCGAAGCACCACGTCAAAAGCGCGAGGAGCCGGAGAACGACGCTGTGCCCGTCTCCCTGCCCCGAGACGGGCGCGGCGGCTTGCGGGCCGAGCCCGTGCGTCGCCCCCGGCAGCGGTGTGCCCGGCGCGCCCAGCGGCGTGACGCGTGCCTGCCCGCCCATCCCGTGCGTCAGTCCCATCCCGGACGGCTCCCGCGAGACAACCGCAGTGACGACGACCTGCGAGCCGATCGGCTGCCCCGCGCCCTTAGTCGTTACCTCGGGCGCGCCGTCGGGCCCCACGGGGCCGACGAGCCCGTGCGAGCCGCCTCCATGTGCCTATGGCGCCGCAACTGGACCTAGTGGCTCGACGCCCAACTGCCTGCCGAGCCCATGCCCGCTCACGGCGAGCGCCGCCGACGCCGCGCCGGGCACGACGGGCGGCGCGGCGATGGGGGTGGTGGCGGCGGCGAGCTGTCCGCCGCTGCCCGAGTGTCCGCTGCCTGGGCCAAGCGCTCCCACGGCGCCTTCGGCCATCTACGCCTGTCCCGAGATCGCGTCGGGAGCGGCCGGCGGCTGAAGCCGGCGAGCCACCCGCGCACGATCGGTAGCGGCGACGCATGCCCGTCAATGCGAACAGCGGTCCGCCATGCCGACTCTTATCCGTCGCTTCAGGCGATATGCGAGAGTGACGCCGGGCCCGGCATCCCCCGGCCGGGCCCGCCCTCGCCTGCGAAATCGCACAGTGGGATAACGTGAATACGCGATGAGCGAGCGGCCAAAGATCCTCGTTGTCGACGATGAGCCGGCAGTACGGCAGGCTCTCTCACGCGCCTTCGCACTCGAGCTCTACGCAGTGGCTGTCGCGAGCGACGGGGGCGAAGCTCTCGAGGCGCTCGCGTCAGAGCGCTTCGACGCCGTCGTGCTCGACGTGATGATGCCCGGCGTGTCAGGTCTCGAGGTGTGCCGCCGGCTGCGCGCCAGCGGCGATCGCAGCCCGGTGCTGATGCTGACCGCGCGCGACGCGATCGACGACCGCGTCGCCGGCCTCGACGCGGGCGCCGACGACTATCTGGTCAAGCCCTTTGCGCTGCGCGAGCTGATGGCGCGAATGCGCGCGCTGCTGCGACGCCGCGATGACGACGGCACGGACAACGCTCCGCTGCTGGCGTTCGAGGACCTGGCGCTCGACTCGATCGCACACGAGGTGCATCGTGGCGAGCGTCGCCTCGAGCTCACGCGCACCGAGTTCGCGCTGCTCGAGCTGTTCATGCGCCATCCGCGGCATGTACTCAGCCGATCTACGATCTTCGAGCACGTGTGGGGCTACGACTTCGGAGCAGCGTCGAACACGCTCGGCGTCTACATGGGCTACCTGCGACGCAAGACCGAAGAGGACGGCGCCCCGCGGCTACTGCATACCGTCCGCGGCGTCGGGTACATCCTGCGGGCGCCATGAGCTTCCAGCGCCGCGTCACGCTCGCCTCCGCTGCCGCGGTGGCGGTCGCGGTGGCGATCGCGTCACTGGCCACCTATGTGCTGGTGCGCAACGAGCTCGATCGTCACATCAACCGCTCGCTGGGCTCGCTGGCGCACGCGTTCGTCGTGGCCGAGCGGATGATGCCGGCCAAGGCCCGCTCCAATAGCCCCTCCCCCGGCGTCGCGCCCTACCCCTACGGCGAGCTGCTGCTCCGCTTCCCCGACCGCCCCGGCGATGCCACAAACGTCGTGCAGCTCGTTACGAGCGCCGGGACGAGCTATCCGGACTTTCGAGGAACGGTGCTGCGCCTGCCGGCAAGCGCGCGTGCTGCCGTCGCCGCGATCGCACGCGCTGGCAGCGGCTCGTTGACATTCGACGCGAGCTCCGACGGTGCTGACTTTCGGGCGCTGGCGACAGGCGTGGGTCCGGGCTACGCGGTGGTGGTCTCGCACTCGCTTGGCGACGTCAACTCGACGCTCAGCGAGCTGAGCCTGATCCTCGCGATCCTGACGCTCAGCGGCATCGCACTGGCGGCACTGCTGGGATGGTTCGTTGCCCGCACGGCGCTCGCGCCGGTGCGGCGGCTGACAGCCACCGTGCTGCACGTGACCGAGACGCGCGACCTCGGCGAGCGGATCGACGAGCGCCGCCGCGACGAGCTCGGCAGCCTCGCTCGCAGCTTCAACTCGATGCTGTCGGCGCTCGACGACACGGTCCACAAGCTCGACGAGTCCGCCCGCATGCAGCGCCGCCTCGTCGCCGACGCCTCACACGAGCTGCGCACGCCGGTGACGAGTGTGCGGACCAACATCGAGATCCTCGAACGTGCGAACGAGCTGCCGGCGGGGGAGCGAACCCGTCTGATCGCCGACGTCGTCGAGCAACTCGAGGAGCTCTCCGCCCTGATCAACGACCTGATCGAGCTGGCCCGCGAAGACGAGCACATCGACTCCCGCGAAGAGGTCCGTCTGGACGTCCTCGTCACCGAGGCGATCGAGCGGGCCCGCCGTCGTTCCCCGCAGGTGAGCTTCGAGGTCAGCCTCGATCCGACGCTGGTGAGCGGCGTGCCGTCGCGCCTGGATCGCGCGGTCAACAACCTGCTCGACAATGCCGTGAAGTTCGCCGGCACGGAGCACCCGATCGAGGTGCGCCTGCACGAGGGCGAGCTCGAGATTCGCGATCACGGGCCGGGCATCGACGCCGAGGACCTGCCGCACGTCTTTGATCGCTTCTTCCGTGGGGCGCGCTCGCGCGCGCGTCCAGGCAGCGGCCTCGGGCTGGCGATCGTGCGCCAGGTCGCCGAGCTGCACGCCGGCAGCGTCAGCGTGGACGCCGCGCCGGGGGGCGGCACGGTTGTTCGCCTGCGGGTGCCGGTGTCCACCTGGGCCGGCTAGCCGCGGGGCCCGACAGCGGCCCGCAGAGTCAGGCGTTCGGCTCTTCGCCGACGAGCCGAGCGGCCCGCAGAGTCAGGCGTTCGGCTCTTCGCCGACGAGCCGCTTCAACAAGCAGTCCGCCGTAGCGGCCCTCCCCCGCCCGCACGGCGGCGTGCGTCAGCGCAGCGCGCCCCGGCCGGCCCTCTCGTAGCGACGCTCGGCGGCCTTGGACGTCGCGCTTGGATCGTGATGGCGTGGAGATGCGGAAGGCTCCGACCCAGCGAACGTAGATGCCGGCGTAGGCCCGGGAGGGCCGGAGCCCCTAGAACTCGACCACCTGCGGGCTGCCGTGGTAGGGGGCGAGCATCAGCGGGCTTGAGAGCATGAAGTCCGCCGACGCGCGGTTGCACGCGATCGGGATGTCGTAGAGCACCGCAATCCGCAGCAGCGCCTTGACGTCGACGTCGTGCGGATGGGCGGCCAGCGGGTCGGAGAAGAAGATCACGAGATCGATGCGCCCCTCGGCGATGGCCGCCCCGACCTGCTGGTCGCCGCCGAGCGGCCCGCAGAGTCAGGCGTTCGGCTCTTCGCCGACGAGCCGCTTCAACAAGCAGTCCGCCGTAGCGGCCCTCCCCCGCCCGCACGGCGGCGTGCGTCAGCGCAGCGCGCCCCGGCCGGC
>JBEKSK010000065.1:0-10638 GCA_049517155.1 Solirubrobacteraceae bacterium | reverse complement strand
ACAGCGGCTCGAGCGGACCGCCGGCATCGATCACGACGCCGCTGCCCCCCTGGTGGTCGCAGACCAGGTAGGTGTTCGAGAGGTACTGGTCGTTGCGCGCCGTTTCAATGATCATGGGCGTCATCGTCGCACGTAGCTAAGCTGGTGGTCGTGGCCCTGATCCACACCTGCTACCGGATCACCGACATCGACCGCTCGGTCGCCTTCTATCGTGCGTTGGGCTTCGAGGAGGTCCGGCGGATGCCGATCCGCGACGAGGCGATCAACGTTTTCCTCAACCAGCCTGGGGACGGCGACGAGCCGCGGCTCGAGCTGACCTACAACTTCGGCGTCGCGAGCTACGAGCTCGGGACCGCCTACGGCCACATCGCTATCACCGCCACAGACCTCGACGACACGCTCGAGCGGCTCGCGGCGGCAGGCATCGAGCCCGAGCGCCCGCCCTACACCGTTCGCGACGGCGGCTCGCGCATCTGCTTCGTCCGCGACCCCGACGGGTACCGTGTGGAAATAATAGAACGGGTCCCCGAATGGTCGATCGAGGAGCCCGGCAGCGGCGAGGGCGCCACCTAGCGGCCCCAAGACCCCAGGGCCCGGGACGCGTCGGCGAGCGGGCGGGCTCGACGATCGATAGGTTGAGACTCCGAGCAGTCTGACCAAGAGGGGGCGTCATGGGTGAGCAGAGCGTCGAGTTCGTGAAGGGTATGTATGCGGCCTTCGGCCGAGGCGATGTGCCGGCGGTCCTCGCCGGGATGGCCGACGACATCGAGTGGCATGAGGCTTTGGGAATGCCGTACGGGGGCGTATACCGTGGCGGCGAAGCGGTGCTGGCGAACGTGTTCGGCCCGATCGCCACGGATGTCGAGGGTTTCGCTGTCGTCCCCGAGGAGTTCGTCGGATCCGGCGACACCGTCGCGGCGGTCGTCCGCTACACCGGTACCGGCAAGGTGACCGGGAAGACCCTGGACGTTCCCGTGGTGCACGTCTGGGACATCCGCGACGGCAAGGTCACGCGCTTCAGGCAGTTCATTGACACAGTGAAGTTCGCGGAGGTTGTGCCCGCGGAGGTGTCGGTCGCGTCGTAGGCGCTGCCTGACAGGGGCCTGCTCGCGCGGGACGGCTCGGTTGCGGATCTCGGCGGCTATCGAATCGAGACAGCTGGGCGAGTGCCCGAAGGCGTCATCGATCTGCCCGGGGGCCACCTAGCCAGCCCGGCTCCGCCCGCCGCCGCCTGCTGCTAGCTTGCCGCCTCACCAGCCTGCCCCCCGCAACGGGGGGGTCAACCGCCAGGGGAGGTAGACGATGCCGATTTGCGTGCTACGCGAGCAGCTCGCCGACTACGACGTGTGGAAGACGGGCTTCTACGCCCACTTCGACGCAAACGCCGAGGAGTTCCGCAATGCCGGCATCATCCTCGAGCGGGTCTATCGCGACGCGGACGACCCCAACGTGATCCTCACGACGATCCGTTTCGCCAGTCGCGAGCAGGGCGAGGCGATGCTGACCGACCCGACCTCGCGCGCGGCGATGGAAGCGAACGGAACCGACCTGGGCACGCTCCGCGTCGAGTGGTATGAGGATCCGAGCTAACCGATCGGGCACGCCGGCTGCAGGTCGCTGACGTCACTCGCGACTACGATGGATCCAGAACTGAGATAGGTGGGCGGGGGCCGGAAGGGGTCAATCGACCAGCCCGGTAGCGGCCAGAGCGCCATGTGGCGTCGCTCGAGCCTAACGCCCAAGGCCTCCATGTCAGACAATCCCGAACTGGCTATGCTCGCGCCCAACGAGGGTCTAGCGATCTGGCACGGTCCACACCCGGGGAGGCAGATATGTCGGCAGAGGAAAACGTCCAGACCGCGAAAGAGGGCTACGCAGCGTTCGGCCGCGGCGACGTAGGAGCGATTCTCGAGCTGCTCACAGACGACGTCGAATGGATCGAGCCCGGCCCGGCGGACGTGATTCCTGCGGCCGGAACGTTTCGCGGCAAAGAAGAGGTCGCCGGGTTCTTCGCCACCCTCGGCGAGACCGTGGAGATTCACAAGTTCGAGCCGCACGAGTTCATCGCACAGGGCGACCACTTGGTCGTGCTCATCCACTCCGAGAGCACGGTGAAGCGCACCGGTCGCACGGTCACCGATCATCTCGCACACGTCTGGACCTTCAAGGGCGGCAAGGTCGCGCGTTTCGAGATCTTCCAGGACACCGCCGCGATCGTCGCCGCCTACGGCTGAGGGTGGCCTGCCGGGCCTGGTTTCGGCCGGCACGGAGGCGCTCGCCGCCGTGCGCCAGGCCGCTGAGCACCGGGTCGAGATCATCGTCGAGCGGGCCCGAAATGGTCGATCGAGGAGCCCGGTAGCGGCGCGGGCGCCAGGTAGCCTTTCGCACACGAGATGTCGAGTAGGAGCGAGCAGTGACAGAGGTAGCGCGAGTCGTCGACGCAACAAGAGCGCGGCTCGGCTCTGTCGGCGTGTGGACGTCGGCATTGCGCGCGGCCGCCGTCGCTGCCGAGCCCGCTGCGATCGGCCGGATCGAGCAACTCGGGTATGGATCGGTGTGGACCGGCGAGGGGATCGGCGGCAAGGAGGCGTTCGCCCATGCCGCGATGGTGCTGGCTTCGACGTCGCGGATCGTGTGTGGCACCGGTATCGCCAACGTCTGGGCGCGCCACCCGGCGACGATGCAGGGAGGTGCGGCGACACTCGCCGCCGCATGGCCTGGACGCTTCGTTCTCGGCGTCGGTGTGAGTCACGCGCCGATGGTCGAGCGCAGCGGTCAGGCCTACGACAAGCCGCTTGAGCACATGGCCCGCTACCTCGCGCAGATGGACGCCGCGATCGCCGACGCACCGGACACACCGGTGGCGTTTGCGCGCGTGCTCGCCGCACTGCGGCCGAGGATGCTCGAGCTCGCGCGGGAGCACGCCGATGGCGCGCACCCGTACTTCGTGCCGCCGTCGCACACACCGATGGCGCGGGACATCCTGGGGCCCGACCGGCTGCTGATCCCCGAGCAGGCTGTGGTGCTGATCACTGAGCCATCGCAGGCGCGCCGCGCCGCCCGCAAGCACATGGCGCGGTATCTGGCTCTGCCCAACTATCTGGGCAGCCTTCGTCACCTCGGCTTCGATGACGAGGATCTGTCAGGCGGCGGCAGCGACCGCCTGGTCGATGCGATCGTGGCCTGGGGAGACGAGCAGGCCATCGCCGACCGGGTCGGCGAGCTGCTCGCCACCGGCGCCGACCATGTGCTCGTGCAGCCGCTCGCCGACGATCTGGGAGGCGTGCTCGATCAGCTGGAGCGGCTCGCGCCGGCGCTCGTCACCGGTTGAGACGCTCCCTGCCCGGCCGCACCTCGCGAGCCGCCGGCGCCGGATCGAGCAGACGCGCCCTGTCGCTACTCGTAGGGACAGGAGTGGACGATCTTCCACGCCTTGAGCAACGCCAGCGGCGCCGAGCCGCACGGTGGGCCGCCGGTGTTCCCGATGTCCTGCCAGGCTTCGCCGGCGGGTTTGATGAACCGCTCCGGCTGATCCTGGATGCCGAAGTAGAGGCCGTTGTAGTGGGCGTCGAAGTCCGCGAGCGCGTAGCGCTTACTGCCGCAGATCCCCACATAGACGCGGCCCACCGGCCCGGTGATCGTCGGCTTGCGCACGTCGGGCTGATGGCGCATGTAGACGCGGTGCAGGCGTAGCAGCGTCGCCCCCAGCGAGTGAGGCGCGGCGAGCACCCTGCAGTCGCCTGCCGTGTGCGCCGTGGCGGCGGCACCGGCGCTCGGCAGTGAGACGGCGAGAGCGGCGGTCGCGGCCAGAGCTGTGAGCGCGAGGAAGGGGCGACGCATCCCCCTCAAGGTAGCTCACGCGGTAGACGCGGCCGAGCGCCAGCGGCGGCACCTCACCGCCGCGGCGAACTGCACCGGAGTCCGCCCACGGCCCGCCGGCACTGCGAACATCGCCTCGGTCGAGCAGACTTCGAACGCCGATGACACCGCCCTCCCATCCGCCCGAACTGCACTTGCGCGCACTCGCGGAGGCCGACCTCGCGCCGGCCGCCGCGCTTTCAGCGCGCGCCTTCGGCATCGATATCTCCGATCCCGCGCTCGCCGAGGGCTGGCGTGCGCGCGTCGCGCACGCACTGGTCAGCGATCCCGGCGGCTGCTTCGTCGCCGAGCGGGCCGGCTCGATGGTCGGCGTCGCCCAGGCGATCCGGCGTGAGCGCCTGTGGTGCCTCTCGCTGCTCACGGTGGATCCCACGCTGCAGAGCTCGGGCGCCGGACGCGCGCTGCTCGAGCGCGCGTTGACCTACGGCGCCGACGCCGACAGCGGCCTGATCATCAGCTCGAGCGACCCCCGAGCGCTGCGGCTCTATGCACTCGCCGGCTTCACGCTGCGTCCGACGTTCGAGGCGAGCGGGACGATCGACCGAACCGCGCTCCCCGCCGCCGACCCGCGTGTAAGGGAGGGCGGCGCGGGCGACCTCGAGGCGCTCGCCGCGATCTCGCGCGAGGTCCGCGGCGCGCCCCACACGCAGGAGCTCGAGTACGCGCTGCGCTGCGGCGGCCGGCTCCTGCGCCTCGCCGACCGGGGCTTCGCGGTCGCGATGGCGGGCCGCGGCGTCTGGCTGCTCGTGGCGCGCGATGACGCCGCGGCGGCAGCGCTCCTGTGGGCCGCGCTTGCGATCGTCGCCGACGCCGGGCGGCGGCCGGTCCGCTGGATCAGCGGCGAGCAGGCGTGGGCGGTCGAGATCGTCCTGCGTGCCGGATTGCAGCTGACGCCCTACGGGGCGATCTGCGTGCGCGGCGCCCCGGGGCCGCTGTCGGCGTTTCTGCCGAGCGCGCCGTTCGCGTAGCGCGCGCGACTTGACATGTGACCATTTGGTCACCTATAGTCCCCGCATGGATGAAGTGTTCAGGGCGCTCGCGGATCCGACCCGGCGGAGCCTGCTCGACGAGCTCTATCGCAAGGATGGCCAGACCCTCAGCGCGCTCGAGGAGCGACTGCCGATGAGCCGATTCGGCGTCATGAAGCACCTGCGGGTGCTCGAGCAGGCAGGCCTGGTGGTCAGCCGCCGGCGCGGGCGCGAGAAGCTCCACTTCCTGAACGCCGTCCCGATCCGGCTCGTCCATGACCGGTGGGTGAGCAAATACGCGGAGCCGTGGGTTGCGACGCTCAGCGGCCTCAAACAAGCACTCGAGGAGGACAGCATGGAGAAGGTGTTCGAGATCTACATCAAGACGACGCCGGAGCGCCTGTGGGAAGCGCTGACGGACGGTGAGATGCGCGGCAAATACACATTCGCCGTGAACGTGGAGTCCGACTGGACCCCCGGCTCCGCCTACCGCGGGGTGCATCCGAACTTCGCCGGCGCGATCATCGACGGCGAGAACCTGGAGGTCGACCCGCCCCGCCGGCTCGTCCAGAGCCACCGGGCGCATTGGAGCGACGACGTCGAGAGCGAGGGGACTTCGCGCGTCACCTACGAGATCGAGCCGGTGGCCGACTCCTGCCGCCTGACCGTCACCCACGACCAGCTGCGCGCCGGTGCGAACTCCGAGATCTATGGCGGCTGGCCGATGATCCTCTCAGGCCTGAAGACGCTGCTCGAGACCGGCGAGACGCTGACCACGCCCGGATCGCTGCTCTATGCGCCGCAGGGCGCGCCGGCGGGGTGACCGCGAAGGCCGGCCCGCGGCTGCCACTCCGGCGGCGGCGCCTGCGCGTACGCTCGCTGCGGCTGCCCGACCGCCTTCGCGCCGAGCGGGCCGACTGCTTCAGAGCCGCCGGCGGATGAACCGCCTCAGCTCGCGCACACCCTCGTCGGCCGCGTCGCGCAGCTGCGCTCCTGCGTCGCGCAGGACGTCGCCGACGCTGTCCGTCGGCTCCTCCTCCCCGCGCCGGCGCGAGGCCATCCCGGCGAGCTTGCGAGCCTCGTCCTCCAAGCGCTGCGACTCCGCGAGCAGATCCTCCATCGACGAGCGCCCCGGCGCCTGCGCGGGCGCCGGCCGCGGGCCGGCGCGCGGCGGCGCCTGCGCAGGCGAGGCGCCGCGCTTCGCCGCGTCGCGGAGTTGCTCGTAGGCGTCCTGCACATCCTCGAACGCGGCGCTGCTGCCGCCGGCGTCGGGATGGGTTCGCCTCACCGCCGCCCGGTAGGCCGCGTGGATCTGGGCGTCGGTGGCCCCTCGGCGCACCCCGAGCACGGCATACGGATCCAGTCCCGCGCGCACGCCGTCCTCAGGCGGTCGGCTCGTCCTCGCGGGGCCCGCCCGGTCCGATCGGCACCAGCACGGGCTCCGGCGCCGCGATCACCTCGCTGATCTCGGCCTCGATGCCGAACGCCGATCCGTCGCAGTCGATGCGGAAGCGCTTGGGCGCGACACGATCGTCGGGCAGGACGGGGACTCCCCACAGCTCGTCCCAGCCGAACAGCTCGAAGTTGCCCGGGTTCAGCAGGATCGCGCGGGGGGCCAGCGGACACGACTTTGCGTGATGGTCGAGGCCGCGGCGGATGAACTCGAGCATCTCGGCTTCGAGCGATGCCATGGCGTCAATGTAGTGGTTCGCGCGTGGCGTCGTGGGCGAGCAGCGACGCGTAGTAGCCGTCGCGCGCGATCAGCTCGTCGTGCGTGCCGCGCTCGACGATCGCGCCGTGGTCGAGGACCACGATCTGGTCGGCGTCGCGAACGGTCGAGAGGCGGTGGGCGATCGTGATCGTGGTGCGTCCCTGCGCGAGCTGGTCGAGCTCCTCCTGCACCTCGCGCTCGGTGCGCGTGTCCAGGGAGCTGGTGGCCTCGTCCAGCACCAGCACCGGCGGGTTGCGCAGAATCGTGCGGGCGATCGCGATGCGCTGCTTCTCGCCGCCGGAGAAGCGGTAGCCGCGCTCGCCGACGACCGTGTCGTAGCCTTCGGGAAGCGACGCCACGAGGTCGTGGATCCGCGCCGTGGCGGCCGCCGCCTCGATCTCCTCGTCGCTCGCATCCGGGCGCGCGAAGCGCAGGTTCTCGCGCACCGTCGCATGAAACAGATAGGTCTCCTGCGAGACGACGCCGACGGTTGCGGCCAGCGATTCGAAGCTCGCGTCGCGCACATCGACGCCGTCGATCGTGACGCGACCCGCCTGGGGCTCATACAGCCGCGCGACGAGGTAGCCGAGCGTGGTCTTGCCGGCGCCGGTCTCGCCGACGACCGCGGTGCGCGTGCCTGCCGCGACCACCAGGTCGATGTCGTGCAGCGTCCAGGGCGATCCCTCGGTGTAGCGGAAGCCGACGCCCTCGAGCGCGACCTCGCCGAGCAGCTCGCCGGGGTGCAGCACCACCGGCTTGGCCGCTTCCACGATGTCCACCGGCAGATCGAGGTACTCGAAGATCCGGTCGAACAGGGCCAGCGACGCCTCGACGTCGTTGCCGACCGACAAAAGCTGGGCGATCGGGAACAGCAGCCGCGTCTGCTGCGTCGTGAACGCGACGACGACACCGATCTTGATCGCCGCGCCGGCGTGACCGAAGCTCTGGCCGGCGACCCAGTAGACGATCGCCGGCTGGACGGCGAACGCCATGTTGATCGACGACATCAGCCAGCGCCCGGCCATCCGCGACTGCACCTCGAGGTTCGCCAGCTGATCGGACTCTGTCGTGAAGCGCTTCGCGAGGTCATCCCCGCGGCCCATCGTCTTGCCGAGCATCATGCCCGAGACCGACAGCGATTCCGCCACGAGCGAGGAGATGTCGGCGAGCCTGCCCTGCAGGCGCGAGGTGATCGCGCGCCGCTCACGCCCGACGCGCCGCGTCAGCCAGACGAACAGCGGCAGCAGGGCGAAGGAGATCAGCGCGAGGCGCCAATCGAGCACCACCAGCACGATCGTCGTCGCGATCACCGTCGTCGCGTTCTGGGCGATCGTCGTCGCCGTGCTCGTCGCGACGTTGTCGATGCCGCCGATGTCGTTGGCGATGCGCGACTGCACCTCGCCGGCGCGCGTGCGCGTGAAGAACGCCAGCGAGAGCCGCTGGAGGTGGCGATAGACCGACACCCGCAGGTCGTGCATCACGCGCTGCCCGACCTCGGTCGAAACGTAGGTCTGCACGACGCTGAGCGCGGAGGTCGCGATCGCGATCGCGATCATCCCCGCCACCAGCTCAGTCAGCAGCGTGACGTTGCGGTCGGGGATCGCGTGGTCGAGCACCGCCACGAGCAGAAACGGCGAGATCATGCTGAGGCCGGAAGAGAACAGGATCAGGCCGAGCACGAGTCCAAGGCGGCCCCGGTAGGGAGCAAACAGCCGCATGATCCGCCGGCCGTCGCGCTCGCGCCCGGGATCCATCAGTGGCGGCGGCGGCTCACCGCCGGCGCCGACCCGCGATGCCCTTCCGCCGCCGCGCCCGCGCCCGCGGCGGCCACCCCCGCCGCCGCCGCCCAGACCGAAGCCGTCGCTGCCGTGAAACGAGCTCATTCGGCCAGCCTAGCGAGCGCCACCCACGCCCCCGCCAGCCCGGCCGATCGCCGTAGCGATCCCGGGTCCGGGGTGGTCGTGGTCCGCGCGGCCCAAGGACGCCGTGCGAAGCCCTGGCCCGAGGCGTTGGCGAGTGCGGGGACGCCAGATCCGCGACGTGACCACGGCGGCGTCGGGGCGTGCGACGCCCTGGCGGGATCGGCCCGTAGCCTGTAAGCCATGGCGCTCACCCCAGGCATTCTCGCGCGCGGTCCCTGGGAGCTCGATCAGGTCGCCGCCCATTGGCGCGAGGAGCACTACGAACCGCCGAGCGGCGCGAGCGCCGCGGCGGATGCCGCGATCGCGGCGCTCCTGGCGCGCGGCTCGCCGGCCCACGACGGCGTCTCGGCACGACTCGTGGATCACAGCGAAGACGCCGCCGGGCTGGCGCTCGAGCTCGAGCCTGCTCGCTGGGCGCTGCGGCTGAACCCCGGCGACGCCTCCCAGAGCCTCGCGGCGATGTGCGTCGTGCGCCGCAGCGACGGCTGCTGGCTGGCCGGACGCCGAGCCCCCTGGCTCGCCACATGGGCCGGACGCTGGGCGCTCGGCGCCGGCGGCGCCGTGGACGCCGGCGAGAACCCGTCCCGCACGCTCGGGCGCGAACTGCGTGAGGAGTGGTCGGTCGACGCCGAGCGGATCACCGTCGAGGCCCTGATCTGCCTCCCCAACCAGCTCGTGATGCTGGTCGGGCTCGCCTGGCTGCCCGAAGGCGCGCAGGTCGTTCCCGACGCCGAGCACGACGCGTTCGCGTGGTGGCCACCGGACATCGACCGCTGGCCCGCGCAGGCCGACGCGCCGTTGCGCCAGACGGCGAGCATGCTCGCCGGCTCGCCGTGATCACATTCAAGCGACTGGAGTACGTCTCGTTCTTCCACTCGCTGGTCTATCTCTCGCTGCTGATCGCCGCCTTCGCCCTGCACAACCCCCAGCCGGAGACATTCATCCTCGGGCTCTCGCACGGCCTGCTGTGGATCGGCATGTCGCTGGTCTGCCTGGTGGCTGTCCGCCTGCGGATCATCCCGCTGCGTGTGGCCGTCGCGGTCGCGGTGCTCGGCGGCATCGGACCCTTCTTCGGCAGCGCCGAGTTCGTACGCGAGGGGCGCCGCAGGGCGCGTCTGGGGCCGTGAGCACGCGTTCGCCATCCGCACACGCCGACCCCGGCGAGCACCTCCTCCCGGCACGCTAGAGTCCTAATTGATGGTGGCCGAGACGGCGACGCAGGTCGTTATGCCCCAGATGGGCGACTCAGTAAGCGAAGGAACGATCCTCGAGTGGCGAAAGTCCGAGGGGGATCACGTGTCGGCCGAGGAGACTCTGCTCGAGATCTCGACCGACAAGGTGGATGCCGAGGTCGCCGCCCCCGTCGCCGGCACCGTGATCAAGATCCACGCCGCCGCCGGCGACACGGTCGCCGTTGGCGCGCTGCTCGCCGAGATCGCGCCGGGCGGCGGCGCGTCGCCGCCGGCGGCCAAGCCGGTGGCGAGCACCGAGGGCTCAAACGGCGCTGCGCGCTCCGGCCCCGGCTCGGGCAACGGCGCCTCCGCGCCTGGCGCACCGCCAGCGGCGCCCACGACGATCGACATCGTGACGCCGGCAGCCGGGGAATCGGTGACCGAGGGCACGATTCTCGATTGGAGCGTGAAGGTCGGCGAGCGCGTGGCGGCCGGCGACACGGTCGTCGAGATCTCCACCGACAAGGTCGACGTGGAGCTGCCGGCCCCCGCCGCCGGCACAATCACCGAGCTGCTGGCCGCGCCCGGGGAGACCGTCACCGTCGGCCAGGTCATCGGGCGGATGACCAGCACAGCCGGCGCCGACGAGAGCTCAGCGGGCGCGCCGCCGCCGAGCGCGGAGCCCGCGCCCGCCACCTCTGCGAATGCCGATGGCACGGCGGTCTCGGAGGAAGCGAAGGCCTCGCCGGTCGCTCGCCGTGCGGCTGCGACGCTGCACGTCGATCTGGGCTCGGTGGCCGGCAGCGGCCGCGACGGGCGGATCGTCAAGGAGGACGTGCTGGCCGCCGCCGAGCACCCCGGCGCGAGCGAGCAAGCAACTCCCGCGAGCAGCTCCAGCGAGCTGCGCGGCGGCGCCGCGATGCTCGTCCGCTACATGGAGGAGAGCCGCACGATCCCCACGGCCACGAGCCTGCGCACGATCGTCG
>JBEKSK010000064.1:0-10660 GCA_049517155.1 Solirubrobacteraceae bacterium | reverse complement strand
GCGCGCGGCACCGTGATCGCGTGGTTGATCTCGGGCAAGCGGTCGTGAAAGACGGCCTCGATCACGACCCCCTGGATCTCCTCGATGTAGCCGACGTTCGGCGCGGCCTGCTTGTCGCTGCGCGCCTTGCGCGCAGCTGAGCTTGACGGCTTTGGGGGGGTGGAGGCTTCCATCGGTACTGGCTCCTTTGCTCGAGTCCTAGACCAGCGACTCGGCGCCGGCGACGACTTCCATTATCTCCTGCGTGATCTCGGCCTGGCGGGCACGGTTCATTTCGAGCGCGAGGTCCTCGATCAGCTCGCCCGCGTTCTCGGAGGCGCTGCGCATCGCCGTCATCCGTGCTCCGTGCTCGGAGGCGGTCGATTCGAGCAGCGCCCGGTAGATCGACACCTCGACGTAGTCGGGCAGCAGCACACGCAGGATCTCCTCCGCGTCGGGCTCGTAGTCGACCAGCGCCCGGGGCCCGGCCGGACCGGCGCTCTCGCCGTCGTCGTCCTCGCCGAGGATCGTGGCGGCGGACACCGGCAGCAGGATCTCGCGGGTGACGCGCTGAGTCAGCGGCGAGACGTAGCCGTTGTAGAGGATCTCCACGCGGTCGAGCTTGCCATCGATGAAGGCGCTGGTCAGGTCGTCTGCGATCCGGCGAGCATCGCCGTAGGACGGGCGGTCGGTGAAGCCGGTGTAGGCCCCCTCCGGCGCATGGCCGCGGAAGGTCAGCGAGGAGACGCCGCGACGTCCCGACGCGAACCACACGATCTGCTTGCGCTCGGCCTCGAGGTCGCCGCCGAGCCGCAGGCCGGCGCGAAGGATCTGCGAGTTGAACGCGCCCGCGAGACCGCGATCCGCGGTCACGAGCAGCAGGCCGACGCTGTTCTCCTGCTCGCGCGCTGCCAGCAGTGGCAGCCGGGAAGCCTCGGCGCCGGCGTCCTTGGCGGCCTGGCGAGTCATCCGCCGCAGGGCGTCCGCGTAGGGGCGCAGGGCGGCGATCCGCTGCTCGGCGCGGCGCAGGCGAGCTGCTGACACGGCCTCCATCGCGCGCGTGATCTTCTGGATGTTCTTGAAGCTCGCGATGCGGGTTCGTACTTCGCGCTGTGAGGCCATGGCTGCCCTGAGGAGGCCCGACGGCTAAGCCGTCGCGGCCTCCGGCTCGCGTTCGCCGCCGCCAGGCGGCTCCTCTTCCGGCGGCTGCTCGCCGTCGTGATCGGACGCCTCGGGAGCGCTCGCCTCACTCCGCGGCTCAGGCGCCGGCGGCGCGTCATCGTCGAGCGGCTGCCCCTCCTCGTCGAGGTCGTAGCCGAAGTCCTCGGCGAACTCGCCAACGGCCGCCTTCGTTGCCGCCTGGGTCTCATCCGACCAATCGCCGGAGGCGATCTTCGCGCGCAGCTCCTTGAAGCGGGAGTGCGCGGTGGAGACAAGATCGGCAAGGAACTCAGGGACGCGCTCGACGGCGATGCGGTCGATGAAGCCGTTGGTCGCGGCGTAGACCTGCAACACCTGATCCTCGACCGCCAGCGGCTGGCGCTCGCCCTGGTTGAGCGCCTTGACCAGGCGCTCGCCACGCGCCAGCGTGCGCTGCGTGTCGGCATCCAGGTCGGAGCCGAACTGCGCGAAGGCCTCGAGGTCGCGGTACTGCGAGAGCTCGAGCTTGAGCCGGCCGGCAACCTTCTTCATCGGACCGATCTGCGCATTGCCGCCGACGCGCGAGACGGAGATGCCGACGTTGATCGCCGGGCGCACACCCGAGTTGAAGAGCTTCGGCTCGAGGAAGATCTGGCCGTCGGTGATCGAGATCACGTTCGTCGGGATGTAGGCCGAGACGTCCCCCGCCTGCGTCTCGATGATCGGCAGCGCGGTCATCGAGCCGCCGCCAAGTGAGTCGTTGAGCTTGACCGCGCGCTCGAGCAGGCGCGAGTGCAGATAGAAAACGTCGCCCGGGTAGGCCTCGCGTCCCGGCGGGCGCCGCAGCAGGAGCGACATCTGGCGGTAGGCGTAGGCGTGCTTGGTGAGGTCGTCGTAGACGACCAGCGCGTGGCCCCCGTTGTAGATGAAGTGCTCGGCCATCGCGCAGCCGGCATATGGCGCCATGTACTTGATCGGCGCCGCCTCGTCGGCGGCCGCGGCCACGATGATCGTGTTCTCCAGCGCGTCGTGCGCCCGCAGTGTCTCGGCCAGCGCGACCACGGTCGACATGCGCTGGCCGATTGCGACGTAGATGCAGACCACGCCCGTGTCGCGGTTGTTGATGATCGTGTCGAGCGCGATCGCCGTCTTGCCGGTCTGGCGGTCGCCGATGATCAGCTCGCGCTGCCCGCGGCCGATCGGGATCATCGAGTCGATCGCCTTCAGCCCGGTCTGCATCGGCTGAAGCACCGGCTGGCGCTGAACGACGCCCGGCGCCTTGAATTCGGCCGGCCGCGTCTGCGTGGTCGCGATCTCACCGCCGCCGTCGATCGGGAGTCCGAGCGGCGAGACGATCCTGCCCCGCAGTGCGTCACCGACCGGGATCTCCAGCAGGTGCCCGGTCCGCTTGACGGTGTCCCCCTCGACGATCTTCTCCCAGTCGCCGAACAGCACGGCGCCGACGTTGTCGGACTCGAGGTTCAGCGCCAGGCCGACGACGTCGTGCGGCAGTTCGAGCATCTCGAACGACATCGCGTTCTCGAGGCCGTGGATTCGTGAGATGCCGTCACCAACCGACAGTACGGTGCCGACCTCGGTCAGCGTTGCGCTGCCGGCGTCGAGCCCCTCGATGCGACTCTTGAGGATGCTGGTTATCTCGTCAGGATTGATCTGCATGTGGGTTTGGGCTCCTTGGCGTCGCGGCGACGGGCCTAGCCCCGAGCGACTTGCCTGCGTAGTTGTTCAAGACGATTGCGGATCGAAGCGTCGAGGATCGCGTTGCCGACGCGCAAAACGATGCCACCGAGTATCTCCGGGTCAACGGTGGAGGTCAGCTGGACGCGCCGTCCGGTCTGGGCTCCGACCTGCTCGCCGATCCGCTCGACGGTTGCGTGCTCGAGCGCGATCGCACTTGTGACCTCGACCGCCAGGAGGCGGTTCTGGCGCTCCCAGAGGAGATCCAGCGCGCGGCGCATGCGGAAGAGGACCGGCATGCGGTGGTTCTCGATCAGCAGCTCGAGGAAGTTGGTGAGCAGCGGGTCGGCGTCGCTCAGCGTCGCCGCCAGGCCGTCCCGCTTCTCCTGCGTCGAGAAATAGGGCGAGAAGAAGAAGGTCCGCAGGTCCTCGTTCGCGGCGACCGCGTCGGCCACCTGGCCGAGCTGTTCGCGCACGGCGTCGACGCGTCCGGCGTCCTGCGCCGCTTCGAAGAGCGCACGCGCGTAGACGGTGGCGATCTCCTCCATGCTGCGCCTAGTTCTCCGACGCGAGCGCCGAGAAGTCGAGCTCGCCGATCGCATCCTCGACCAACCGGCGCTGGTCGTCGCTGTCAAGTGTCTTGCGCGTCACCTTCTCGGTGGCGAGGATCGTCAGATTGGTCACCTCGTCGCGGATCTCGGCGATCGCGCGGCGGGTCTCGGCCGCGATGTCGCGACGCGTCTGTTCGAGCAGCTCCTCACGCCGCTGGCGCGCCGCCTCCGTCGCCTCCTGGTCCTGTTCCTGCGCCGTCTGGCGTGCCCGCGTGACGATCTCCTCGGCCTGCGCGCGTGCCTCCTTGAGACGCTCGCGGTATTCGGCCAGCAGCTTGTCAGCCTCCACGCGGGTGCGCTCGGCGGTGTCGATCGCATCCTCGATCGACTTCTGACGGCGGTCGAGGGCGTCGCGGATGGCGGGGAACGCAAACCGTCGCAGCAGCAGCATCGAGGCCACGAACACGAGCAGCGTCCAGATCATCAGCCCGATGCTGGGCGTGATCAGGAAGCTGCCGGAGGACGCGACGATCGGATGGGGACTTACGGGCATACGCGGGCTCCTAGACGATGAACGCCGCGAGCAGGCCGGCGACGAGCCCGTAGAAGAAGCAGGCCTCGGTCAGCGCGAACCCGAGCCACTGGATCTGGTTGATCTCGTCCGCCATCTCAGGCTGGCGGGTTCTCGCTTCGATCGACTTGCCGAAGATGTTGCCGATGCCGATGCCGGCGCCGACGGCGCCGAGGCCGCCGCCGACACCAAGGCCAATCGATTTGCCGGCGTCCTGGATGCCGGTGTCGCTGATCGCGGAAAGCAAACTGTGAAGCAGGAACAAGGTGTCTCCTTCTTTGGGGCTAGTGGTCGTGCGAGACCGCTCCGCCAAGATAGATGGCGGTGAGCGTCGCGAATATGAATGCCTGCAGTGCTGCGACGAGTCCGACCTCGAACGCGAACAGGGCCACGCCGAAGGGCAGCGTGATCCAGCCGAGCGCCGCAACTCCGAGGATCACGGCGAGCGCGCCCGCCATGAACAGGATGATCAGGTGGCCGGCGAGGATGTTGGCGAACAGACGAACGGAGAGCGAGATCAACCGCATCACGTTCGAGAGGACCTCAAGACAGAAGATGAAGCCGGCCATCGGGCCGTGCACGCCGGACGGGATCAGGCCCTTGAGGTAGCCGAGTGGCCCCTTCGCCCGGATCCCCTCGCTGGTGTAGGAGACGAACACCACGATTGCGAGCACGAGCGGGATCGAGAGGTTCGCAGTCGCCGCGTACAGCGAGAAGGTCGGGATGTGCAGGCCGAAGACGTTGAAGGTCTCGGTCGAGGTCGGCAGCGGTATGTAGCCGACGAGGTTCGAGTAGAAGATGAACAGGGCGAGCGTGGCGATGAAGGGGAACCACTTGGCCGCCATCCGCCGGTCCATGTTCGCGCCGACCACGTTGTTCTGCAGGCCCTGGAAGACGAACTCGACCGCGGTCTGCACGCGGTTGGGTCGCTGCTTCATGCGCCGGGCCACGTAGATCATCGTCGCGCAGGTCAGGATCGCGGCGAGGAACAGGTAGAGCACGGCCTTGTTGATCGAGAAGATGCCGAGATTGACCCAGCTCGTGAGCTTGAACTCGTTCTGGGGGGCGTACTTCGGGTGCTTGACGCCCTTCCAGCCGACCGCGGCGATGATCGCGATCGTCACCACGAGGTAGATGCCGACGCCGATCCACACCTTGCGCTTCGTGCTCACGACGCTCTCCGCAGGCCGGCGGTGATCGACCGCCGCAGCGTGATCTTCGTCACCAGCTCGACCGTGTAGGCGGCGAGCACCACAACGGCGGCGGCGATTCCGTCGGAGGTGCCGATCGCGAAGCGCGCGAGGATCACCGCGAGCGCCACGAACCAGACCCGCCCGAGGATCGACCCGAGGTGCAGCGCCGTGCGGACGCGCATGTCGCGGGCACCCCAGGCGCGCTGCTCCAGGATGCCCACGCCGAAGCGTGTCGCTATCCAGGTGACCGCTCCGATCGCAAAGCCCGCCGCCGGCAGACCCGCCAGCAGCACGAATGGCGTGCTCGCGACGACGAGCACTACGTCGAGGTAGCGGATGAAGGCGAGCGCGGTGGCCGCGGCGGCGTCGTCGCTGCCGCCGTCGGACTGGTTCGCCGCGGCGTCCGCTGCCAAAGCGGTCGAACGGTCCTCAGATCTTGTTGCGTGGGCGAGCATTGTGCGAGCGAGCGGATGCAGATCAGCAGGCGGGGCGACGACGGCGCGCGTGGAGCACCGCCGTCTGCGCCCAGGCCGCGCGTCTGCGGCGCCGCGTACACGCCCGAGGGCGCCCGCCGACGCGTCTGTACGGCCCCGGCCGGCGGCCGGGGTCCCCGCGTCTGTCATCTGCGTGGGCGTGTTCGGACATCGTCGTGCTTCTCACCCTATACCCGGACTGCGGCCCGATGCGGGCCGGCCGTGGGAACCGGGCGGTAGGGAAGCCCGACGGCAAACCCAGTTTAGCGGCGCGCGAACTTTGTAACAAGTTTGTAACAAAACGCAACATCCCCGGCCTGCTCCCGAGCGACTCCGAAGGCGTCCTCACCCCCGTCCGCGGCCTCCTACACCGCCAGCGACCAGGCCATCCCGCGCCCCTCCAGTTCCGCGAGCACGCGTGGCAGCGCCGCGGCGGTGCGCCGCCAGGAGCCCTCGGCGCTGTAGTCGTCGGCGTCGTGCAGCAGCAGCACCGAGCCTTCGCCGACCTCCGCTCCGACCAGCGTCGCGAAGATCGAATCGGGTGTCGCACGCGCCTGCCAGTCGCGGCCCCAATGCGTCCACAACAGCGGACGCCAGCCGTTGGCGCGCACCAGCGCGAGCGCGGCCGCGTTGAAGATGCCGTACGGAGGGCGGTAGCGCAGGATCGGCGCGCCGGTCGTCTCCTCGATGCGCGCGGCGCCCCGCAGGATGTCCTCGCGCACCGCGCGCGGCCCGAGTCGCAGCTGGTTGCGGTGGCGGTCGCAGTGCAGGCCGATGCCGTGCCCGGCCGCGACGATCTCCGCCGCCAGCGACGGGTTGCGCGCGACCTGCTCGCCGACGAGGAAGAAGGTGGCCCGCACGCCGCGCGCCGCCAGCGCCTCGAGCACGGCGGGCGTGCCCTTGCAGTGGGGCCCGTCGTCGAAGGTGAGTCCGTAGCCCCGCCCGTCGAGCGTGTGGTCGGCGATCCCGAGCGGCGGGCGCAGACGCCGCAGGGCACCCAGCCCCGCGAGCGCCGGGAATGCGTAGGCGCCGCTGACGATCGAGGCGGCGAGCGCGCACGCGCCCAGAGCGCCCTGGGTGCGATGATCGCTGCTCGTCATGGTCTCGTTGATCATCGGCATCGCGCTGGCGACCGGCGCCTCGACTCTCTACAGCCTAGGGATCGCCGTCCAGGCGCTGGACGCTCGCGACACAGGCGTTGAGCATGCGCTGCGGATTTCGCTGTTGACGCATCTGATGACCCGGGCCCGCTGGCTGTTCGGCACCGGGATGACGGCGCTCGGCTGGCCGCTGCAGATCCTCGCGCTCAATTACGTCGGGCTGGTCGTGGTCCAGCCGACGCTCGCATCCGGGCTGCTCGTGCTGCTGCTCGTCGGCGAGCGGATGCTGGGAGAGTCGCCGGGACGGCGCGAACTGCTCGCCGTCGGCGCGATCATCGCCGGCGTCGCCGGCATCGCCGCGCTCGCGCCCGGCCACAACACGCGCCACGTGCACGGGGTCGCGACCATCGTGGTCCTCGCGCTGCTGGGCGCCGCGGCGTTCACGCCCTTCATCCTCCAGCTTGCCGGGCGCCCGATCGCCAACGCGACGATGATCGGGGCGGGTCTGGCCTTCGCCTGGAGCGGCCTGGTCAACCAGTTCGTCGCCGACGCGGGCCACAACGGGCACTGGTGGACGGCGATCAGCTGGGCGGCCGGGGCCGCGGCCGCGGCGCTCGTCGGGCTCACCTGCGAGATGAGCGCGCTCCAGCGACGGCCGGCGATCCTCGTCGCACCGGTCGTCTTCGCCGTGCAGACGGTCGTGCCGATCGGCCTCGCGCCGCTCGTGCTGCACACGAGCTTCATCGACTCCCCGCTCGACGGCATCCCGCTGCTGGGGTGTCTGGCGGTGCTGCTGGCCGGCGCGATCACGATCGCCCGCTCGCCGGCGCTGCTCGCGCTCGGCGGCGGCGCCCGCGCTCAGCCCGCAGGCGCGGGCAGCGGCAGCCCGATCAGCCCGTCCGACTGAAGCAGGGCCTCCAGGCGGTCGAGCGCCCGCAGCGAGGCGGACGAGCCGTTCAGCGACACGACGACCACGTCCCCCGGCCGCAGCGGCCTGGCGGGAAGCTCGGCCTTCGTGCTGAGCGAGACCGATCCGCGGACGGGCAGACCGCCGGCGGCGCGGGCGAGCAACAGCTCGCCGAGGCTCGGGTTGTGCGGTTCGAGGTAGTAGAAGTGGCGATGCAGATGGAGCGCGCGGGCCTCATGGCGCAGCCGGCTCGACGTGCGGATCCAGCCGAACAGCCCAGCGTGGCGGAGCGTCGGTATCGGCACGTCTCCGTTCGCTCTCAGGCTGCGCATGGTGCGCGCAGCAAGCGGCGCCGGCGTGGCGATCGAGGCCTCCAGGCCGTCGCGCCCGAGGCGCGCGGCCACGGTCGTGAGCGTTCCCGCCGGCGCGCTGATGAGCAGATCAACCGCAGGTCGATCGGTCTTGAGCGTCTTGACCGGGTGGATCCCGAGCACGCTCGCGAACGCCGCCACCTCGTCGGTCGACATCACCCAGAAGCCGACCCCGAGGGACATCAGCACCGCGGCGCCGATGCGTGCGACGCGCATCCGCCACGCCGCCAGCGGCCGGATCCGCCGGTGCGCGGTCAGCACCGCCGAGGCCGCGTCGAGCGCCGCCCCACGCGAGACCGCCGCCGGGGGCCGCGCAGCCTCACGGCAACCGCGCTCAACGCTCTCGACAAGCTCCCGCGGGTCCTCGGCCAGCAGCAGCAGCTCGTGCTGTGCCATCAGCCGGGTGTTGAGCTTCGCGTGGCCGACCGGCAAACCGTAGGACACGACGGGACAGCCCCGCGCCATCGCCTCGAGGCAGGTCACACCGCCGGTCGAATGGACGAGCACGTCCGCGGCGGCCAGCAGATCCGGCATCTGGTCGGTGAATCCGAGCACGCGCACGCCCGCGGCGGACGCGAAGCGCTCCGAGAGCCGCGCCCGCGCGACGTCGTTGCGCCCTGCGAGGCAGATCACCGTAGTGTCCGCCAGTGCGAGCAGCTGCTCGACGGCGCCCTCGAGGTCGCCGACGCCCCAGCCGCCACCGGAGACCACGACGACGCGGCCCGCGTCGCACAGACCGAGTGCCTTGCGCGCCGCGCCTCGCTCGCGCGGGACCAGGAACTCGGCGTCGATCAGCGGCTGGACCATCTGGACACTGCCGCGACCGGCGATGCGCTCGACCGCTCGGACCGAGGCGTCGTACATGACGAGATGGGTGTCGATCCCGCGCTGCGCCCAGAAGAACAGACCGGTCATGTCGGTGATCGTGGCGACGGTTGGGATGTCGAGCAGCCGACGGCGCCGCAGGTGGCTGAGCACCACGGTGATCGCCGGGTAGGTCGAGACGACCACGTCTGGATCGCGCCGCAGGATCTCGGCGCGAAGTGAGCCGGCGCCCAGCCGGCACAGGACCTGCTTGGTGATGAAGCGCACCGGCGCCAGGTGCTCGAGCATCCAGTAGTAGAGCGAGTATGAGCGCGGCGAAACGCGAAGCTGCGTGCGGTAGCCATCCTCGACCGCCGAGCGCAGCCGCTCGCCCATCGCCGCGAGCCCGTCGATGATCTCGGCCTCGACCGGCTCGCCGCAGCACTCGAGCTGCTGCTTGAGCGCACGCGCGGCCGCGGCGTGTCCCTCGCCGACGTCGGCGGAGAGGATCAGAACGCGGCGCGGCCCGGGGGCGCGCGGAACCGTCAGGTCGTGTTGTGGGCGGCGGAGACGCAAAGCGATGTTTGGCGGCCGTATGCCGCTCACCCGCGCGAAAGTACAGGCCGACGGGTGCCTCTACTCTAGCGCTCCGAACGGCGAAACGTAAGAACTTGATAGGAAAATTCACGCCGGCGCGCTGCCCGCCCGGGGCGCGGCGGGCCCTCGCGCGCCACGCCTGCTCGCCAACTCCGGCCGGCGCTCGCAGACCGCGGCGCGCTCCGGGTCGCGCAGCCGGGATGATGGTGGCGTGGCGACCCGCACACTGCCGCAACCCGGCCCGGGCCTCGAACACCGCTCAAGCGACGCTTCCGGGCGCCGCAGTGGCGCGGCGGGGAACGCCGCGCGGGCGCAGCGGCGAACTGCTGCCGCCGGCAGCGCGGCGCTCGCGGGCCTGCTCGCGGCGATGGCGCTGCTGGCGATCGCGACCGCCTCGGCCACCTCGAGCGCCGTCGCCGAGGCCGGGCCGCACTTCTTTCCCGCCTGGCTCGCGGGGCCACTCCACGGCCTCGGCCTGGCGATCTCGACGACCGGGCTCGAGTTGCTGGTCGTGGCGATCTGCGCCTGCTACCTGGTCGCGCTGCGCTGCGCTTCGGCGATCTCCTCGCGGCGGCTCTGGGGCGCGATCGTGCTCGCCCATCTCGCCGCGGCGCTCGCGCCGCCGCTGTTCTCCGGCGACGTCTTCGGCTACATCGGTTTCGCGCGCCTGGACGTGCTCCACGGACTCAGCCCCTACGTCCACACCGCCGCCGCGGCGCCGAACGACGCGATCTACCACCTGCTCGGCTGGACAACGCTGACGACGCCCTACGGGCCGCTGTTCACGCTGCTGAGCGACGCACTCGTGCCGCTCGGCATCGCCGGCGCACTTTGGGCGTTCAAGAGCATCGCGGCGCTGGCCAGCCTCGCCACCGTCGCGTTGATCTGGCGCGCCGCGCCGAGCCTTGGGCGCTCGCGGCGTGGGGCGATCGCCTTCTACGGGCTGAACCCCGTGCTGCTCGTATTCGCCATTCCCGGAGCCCACAACGAGGCGTTGATCGGGATGCTCGTTGCCGCCGGAGCGCTCGCCATCCTGTCGGGAGCGGAGCTGCGCGGCGGCGTCTCGCTCGTCGCCGCCGGCGCGATCAAGGCCTCGGCGGCTCTGGCCCTGCCGTTCGCGCTGCTCGGTGCGCGCCGGCGCGGCCGCGCCGCCGCCGGCATGGCGCTCGCCGCGCTGGTGGTGGCCGCGATCGCGCTGATCGCTTTCGGGCCGCACCTGTTCGGGCTCGCGGGAGCGCTGCTCACCCAGCAGGAGAAGGTCGCCGGGCACAGCGTGCCT